>JARGNS010000020.1:0-4141 GCA_029213105.1 Planctomycetota bacterium | reverse complement strand
AGGCCGTGAAGGTCTCGCGCCGGCGCGCCGTGTTCGATACGCAGGGCTACCACGCCGACCTGAAGCGCATGGTCTTCGAGGCGCGCATCACGGGCCTCTGGGTCTAGTCCCAGACAGGCCTCCACGCGCGCTACGCGTCGACCTGTCCGTCCCAATGGTCGCCGGCGTGCCGGCGGGCCTGCTCGACGTAGTGCGCGGCGTGGGCCACGGCCTGCACCCGGCGCGCTTCCGGATCGAGGCTGCGCACCACGCGAGCGGGCGAGCCGACCACCAGGCTGTAGGGCGGGATGACGGTGTTCTCGAGTACGAGCGCGCCGGCCCCCACGATCGAGCCCTCCCCGATCTGGCTGCCGCCCAACACGATCGAGCCCATGCCGATCAGGACGTAGTCCCCCACCTCCACACCGTGCACGATCGCGCCATGGCCGATGGTCACGTCCGCGCCGATGGTGTTGGCGGCCGCGGGATCCACGTGGACGACGCTGTTGTCCTGGATGTTCGTGCGCGCGCCGATGGCGATGGGTGCGTCGTCACCGCGCACGACCACGCCGTACCAGAGGTTCGCATCCTCCGCGAGGCTGACGGCGGCCGTCACCGTCGCGGTATCGGCCACGAGCGCGCGCCCCACGGGCAGCAGACGGGCGTTGCGCAGGCTGGTCGGGGTGGCCTCGGAGTCGCTCATACGATCCTCAATACCAAGACGGGGATCATCGACAGCGCATTGTGTGCGGCATGCGCGACGATGCAGGCGCCCAGGGAGTTGGTCTTCTGCAGGACCCACGTCAGCACCATGGCCAGCGCGAACAGGGGCACCATGGCGAGCATGCTGCCGTGCACGGCGGCGAACAACAGGGACACGGCAATCGCCGCAACCCACATGGACTTGCGACGGTTGCCCGCGGTGATCTTGAACAACGCGGCGTAGAGGGCCGGGTAGAGCAGGCCACGGAAGAGTGCCTCCTCCGTGAACGGCGCGATGATCACGCCGTAGGCGGCGATCAGCCACGGCTCGTAGGTCGCGTTCGGATCCAGGGCATCCTGGACGAGTCCCTGCAGGGACGGCGTCTCCCCGGTCACGACCTTGATCAGGAACGTCCAGCCCAGCGCCAGCGGCGTGGCTATCAGCAGGGCAAGGCAGACCCACTTCAGGCCGAGCACCATCGCGCGGCGCGCGGAGGGCGGCGGCGTGGGCTGCGAGCCGATCGCGCCGGGATGCGGCGCGTCCCCGTCGCCGAACACCTCGGCGACCTCCGCGGGATGGTCCGCCGCCTGCAGGCGCATGCGCTGGCGCCGCAGCATCACGAGCACGGCGACGGGAATCGCGCCTGCGCCCATCGCCCCCACCCGCAGCCACAGCGGCGCATCGGCGACGTCACCGCCGGCGTGCACGTACAGGACGATCGCGGGCAGGATGAAGAAGCCCGCCGCCAGGAGGAGGGCGGCCTGGCCCAGGTCGAACGGCACGGTCACGTTCGCCAGCGGCGGCGGCGGCAGCCCCGCACTCTTGCGATCCCCGCGTCGGATGAAGGCGGCCAGGGCCAGCCCGAGCCCCACGGCGATCGGCCCGAAGCGGGAGAGCATGAACGCCCACATCGCGGCGGGCTTCTCCAGGAGGATCTTGAGCAGCTCCGCTTCGGTGAGCGCTTCCGCCAGCGGCATCAAGCGCCGCCCGTGATGAGCCCGGCCGTCGGAGAGGAGGGCGTCGGACGGCCCTTGGGCATGCGACCGGCCAGGAAGGCGTTGCGGCCTGCGATGCAGGCGTCGCGCATCGCCGCGGCCATGCGGACGGGATCCTGGGCCGCCGCGATGGCGGTGTTGAGCAGCACGCCGTCCACGCCCAGCTCCATCGCCACGGCCACGTCGGACGCCGTCCCCACGCCCGCATCGACGATGACCGGGACGGTGGTCTGCGCCACGATCAGTTCGATGTTGATCGGGTTGAGGATGCCGAGGCCCGTCCCGATGGCGCTGCCCAGGGGCATGACCGCGGCCGCGCCGGCCTCCTCGAGCTTGCGGGCCATGACGGGATCGTCGTTCGTGTAGACGAGGACGGTGAAGTCCTCGGCCACCAACGTCTTGAGGGCGACGAGCGTCTCGGCCACGTCGGGCAGGAGCGTCTGGGGATCGGCCAGGACCTCGAGCTTCACCAGGTCGGCGATGCCGAGCTCGCGCGCGAGGCGCAACGTGCGCACGGCGTCGTCCGCCGTGAAGCAGCCGGCCGTGTTGGGCAGCAGCGTCCAGTGGTCGCCGAGGGCGTCGAGCAGGTTCGGCCCCTGCTCGCGCTTCATGTCGACGCGTCGCAAGGCGACCGTGACGCACTCCGTGCCGCTCGCTTCGAGGGCACGCAGGGTCTCGTCGTTGTCCTTGTACTTGCCCGTGCCCACGAAGAGGCGGCTGGCGAACGTGTGCCCGCCGATCACCAGGGGCTCGTCGTCGAAGGCGACATCGCCCCCACCGACGAAGGTGACGACCTCGACGGCGTCCCCCGCCGCCAGGGTGTGCCCCTCGTGCGCGGCCTTGGGGACCACGTCCCCGTTGACCTCGACGGCCACGCGCTGGCCTGCCAGACCGAGCTCGGTCAGCAGGGCGGCGACGGTCGCCTCTGTCGTGACGGCGATCTCATGGCGATCGCCATTGAGAGTGATCGTGGTGCTCATGCCCCATCCTCGGGATTGCTCGCGGGAGGCGTCTCGGCGTCACCGCCCACGACCTTCTTCTCCCACTTGTAGAGGTCGACGACCTGGGCGAGGGTGCCCCCGTCGTCGGCGTTGATCTCGGCCCGGATGCGGTTCTCCGCCTCCAGGCAGTACATGGCGCGGTTGGCCACCTCGATGGCCCGGGCCTTCGGCACGACGACGATGCCGTCGCCATCGGCCACGATCCAGTCGCCCGGACGGCACTCGATGCCCTCCACGCGTAGGGTGATGCCGATCTCGCCGAACCCCTTGGGCTCGCCGGCGTTGCTGCTCGCGGTGCGCGCGTAGACGGGCACGCCCAGCGCCTGGATGTCCCGCGTGTCGCGGATGGCCCCATGCACGATGACGGCGGCGATGCCCTGGTTGCGCGCGGAGTTCGTCGCCAGCTCGCCCCAGACGGCGGGCGGGACCCCGCCGCTGTCGATGACGAGGATGTCGCCGGGCTGGCACTCGTCGATGGCCTCGACGGGCTTGGCCCAGTCGCCGGGCACGGCACGGCACGTCACGGCGCGACCGGCCACGCGCGCGTCGGGCTGGGTCGCGACCATGCCGGACCAGCACGGCGCGCGGTGCATGGCGTCGCTCACGTTGGCCGTGCTGACCTCCGTGAAGATACGCCGCAGCTCATCCTCCGAGGACACGCGATCCGCCATCTCGGTCTCGCCGGGCACGCCCGTGGCCATGGCCTCGAGCAATCCGCGCGCGGCGGCGGTCGCATCCTCGGCCTTGGTGATGGCGCCGCCGACGATGATGACGTCGGCGCCGGCTTCGATGGCTTCGGGGGCGGTCTTGGCCGTGATGCCGCCGGCGACCGTGACGGGAATCGAGACGGCGGCACGCACGGCGCGCAGCATCTCGAAGGGATCCCCCCCGCGCACCTGCTCGTCGATCGGGCAGTGCACGTTGACGGCGTCGGCGCCGATCTCGGCGCACCACGCGGCCCGGGCCACCGGGTCGGGGCAGCCGAGCAGGTCCACCAGGATCTGGATGCCGTAGTTGCGGCCGGCCTCGACGCATTCCTCGATGGTCGAGTCCGACGCCACCCCCAGCACGGTGCCCATCGAGGCGCCGGCCTTGGCCGCCGCCTCGAGCTCGAGCCGGCCCGCGGCCATGGTCTTGGCGTCGCAGACGAGATCGTGTTTGGGGAAGGCCTCGCGGATGGCCCGTACGGCGGCCAGGCCCTCGGCCTTGAGGAGTGGGGTGCCGACCTCGAGGATCTGCACCCCGCCGGCCACGCCTTCGCGGGCCGCGCGGAGCGCGCGATGGAGGTCTACCTGATCAAGTGCGAGTTGGAGTCTGGCGGTCATGGCGCGCCAGCGTACCCGCGGGGCCGGGCGGCCCCACCTCCGTGCGCAATGCCTACCAATGGCCTTCGGAGCCGCCGCGCACCCCGCCGCTGGCTTGACGCCGCCCGGGGCCCGGAGGACACTCACCCCCTGCACCTC
>JARGNS010000019.1 GCA_029213105.1 Planctomycetota bacterium | reverse complement strand
CCCTCAACCCGTACGACTACACGGCCTACCAGAGCCTGGCGGACCGTTACGTGCGGGCCGGGGATCAGGCGTCGGCCGAACGCGCCCGTACGACCCTCGCCGAGGTCGCCCCCCACCAGGCAGCCGGCCACCGTGCCCTCGCCACGATCCGCACGAAGCAGAAGCGGCTTCCGGAGGCCCTGGTGCAGTGGCGCCAGGTCGTCCGCACGGAGCGCCTCGACCCGACCGGGCACCTGGCCCTCGCCAGGGCCTTGATCGACACCGGGGCGTCGGAGGAGGCTCGAGCCGTCCTCCAGGGCGTGCTGACCGGCACGTGGGAGTCCCGCTTCGGGGACGTCAAGCTGCAGGCCGGTCAGATGCTGGGGACCCTGGGCGCGAAGCGCTAGGCGGCGAAGACCTCCGGTAGAGTGCGGGCATGCACGCTGGCACGACCACGGTCGAGCCGGAGGTCACGGAGCGCACGGAACTGGCGCCCCAGTGGAAGGTCCTCCTGCTGGACGACGACCACACGACCTTCGAGTTCGTCATCTGGCTCCTGATGAGCCTGTTTCGCAAACCTCGCCTCGAGGCCATCGAACTCACCTACGAGATCCACCAGAGCGGGGCCGCGCTGGTGGCCGTGGCCAACCTCGAGCGGGCCGAGCTCTACGTCGAACAGGTCCATTCCCTGGCCCGGCCGCGTGGTTTTCCCCTCACCGCGGAGATCGAGCCCGCATAGCGTGGTTTCGGTTTGGTTGGGGTCCGGAACTACGCAAGTTGACACGGAGCCCTGCCGAAGGCATAGGTGAGCCTTGGAAGGCCCCGGGAGAACCCATGAAGACCGCCGCCCTGATTACGCTCGTCGTCCTCGCAGCCGCCCTGATGGGCTGCACGACCGATCCGTGCAACGACGCCTGCTGTGGCGAACTCAACGCCAACTGCTGCGGCTGGGAGTTCTACAAGCCCTGCCACAAGATCAACAGCCCGTGCGCCTCGGAGCTCACGCAGTGCCCCACGGAGGTCGTCCTGAAGGGCTGCGAGACGATGGATGCCCCCGCGGAGGACGCTCCCGCCATGGAGCAGCCCGCCATGGAGCAGCCGGCCGTGGAGGCCGATCCCGTCGAGCCCGTCGCGGACTACGGTCTGCCCCCCACGAGCCGCTAGCCCACGGACGCGCTCCGGCGCATCCGCCGGGTCGACGTCCCCCATGCCGGAACCCCGGCACCCGAACCACGCGACGCCCGCGCACCGCCCGCGGTGCGAGGGCGTTGTTCGTCCGGCGCGCTGCCCCCGGACCGGGGTGGGCGGACGGCGGGGTCGCGTCCGCGCCCGGCCTGGCGGCGGGCCACGCGGGCTCCGCCAGGAACCAGGCCAGCGCGTTCGCGAAGGGCAGATCCGCCGGGGCCGGCCTTGGACCCCTCCTCGGGGCCCGACGAGGATAGGATGCGCCCGATGAGCACCGTCCGCCCCCTGCTCGTAGCCTCCCTCCTGCTCCTGGTCGCCCTGCCGGCCGTGGTCGGTGGTCGCCCCGACAGCGCCCAGGCCGGGGATCCCCAGGTCGAAACCTGGGTCGAGGTCCTCGAGAAGAACGCCCGCCTGCCGTTCGAGCAGGACAAGCGCGAGCGGGCCATCCGCGAGCTCGGCAAGCTCGGCGGTCGCGAGGCCGCGGCCGCGCTGCTTCCCTTGATCGAAGATCCCTTCGTCCACCTGGGCGATCGGGTGGTCAGCGCGTGGATCCAGATGCTCCGGGGCGCCAACAGCGCCGAGAGCCAGACCTGGCTCGCGGCCCGTGGGCTGGGCAGCCGCGACCCGGCCGTCCGGGCCGCCGCCGCGACGGCCCTGGCCCTGTTGGTCGGCGAGGGCCTGCTGAGCCTGGGGGGGGGCAGCGGCACGGAGATCGAGGGGCCCTTCAAGCTGGCCCTGGGCAAGGAGCGCGATGGCGTCGCCCTCGCCGCCCTTGCCCGTGCCGTACGGCGCTTGCGCGGCGAGCCGCAGCTCGACGGGGTCCTGCTCAAGCAGCTCAAGCACAAGGACGGAACGGCCGTGCTCGAGGTCGCCCTGGCTGCCGCGGCGATCGACGGCCCCGCCGCCGTGAAGCCCCTGATCGCGACGCTGCGCCACCGCGCCCCGCTCGCCCGGGCCGGGGCCGTCTACGCGCTCCAGACCCTCGACGCGCTCCCGGCCAAGCACATCGACGCGATCGTGACGGACAAGGCACCGGCGCCCGCCATGGCCCTGGCCGAGTCCCTGGCCCTGCGCACCGAGGCCACGCCGTGGCCCGGCCGCGGCGAGCCCCTGCTGGCCCGCCTGCTCGCCCACCCCTCCTGGCGCGTGCGCGCCGCGGCCGTCCAGGGCGCCCTGCGCCTCTGGGACAACGGCATCGTCCTTCCCCTGATCGAGCGCCTCGGGGCCGAGGAGGGGCGCATCCAGGACGATGTCCGCCGCGCCCTCGAGACCTACAGCGGCAAGGAGATCGGCAGTGACCCCGATCTCTGGCGCTCCTGGGGGCAGGCCCAGGGCCCGGAGTTCGCCCCCGCCAAGCGCCCCGATCCGGACAAGGCGGGCAACATCCGCTTCCGGGAAGGCGCCGGGGGAGACGGCAAGGAGGGCAGCAAGACCGTGGCCTTCTTCGATCTGCCCCTGCGCTCGAAGTCCTTCGCCTTCGTCTTCGATCTCTCCGGCTCCATGCGCAACGCGGCGGCCAAGGACGGCAACGACGGACCCACCAAGCTCGACCTGCTGAAGGCCGAGATGCGCAAGACCCTGGCGGGGCTGCCCCGGGACACCCTCTTCGAGCTCTACGTCTACCGGTACTGGAGCGAGTACCCCCCCGCCGTGAAGCTCACGCGGGCCCTCGGGAAGATGAAGCCCTGCAGCCCGCGCAACGTGAAGCAGGCGCTGAAGTGGCTCGATCAGCAGGAGGCCAAGGGCTGGGGGGCGTTCTACGAGCCCCTGGAGGCCCTCCTCGCCGAGGACGTCGACAGCGTCGTCCTGCTCTCCGACGGCCGCCCCAGCCGCGGACGCTTCGACCGGGACGATCGGATCCTGGATGAGTTCCCCCGCGCCAACCGTTTCCACCGCACGGCCATCAATACGATCCTGGTGGGAACCAAGGGGGCGGATCGCAAGTTCATGCAGGCGCTCGCCGGCGCCACGGGCGGCCGCTTTCGGGAAGCGGGCGGGAAGTAGCACCCAAACCCTTCCCCCGCCCCCCAGCTTTGGTAGCTTCCCAGCACCCACCTGGGTCAGGGAGAGAACGTGTCCATCCGCAAGACTCCGCTTCACGCCGCCCATGCCGCCGCCGGGGCCCGCTTCGTCGACTTCCACGGCTGGGAGATGCCGGTCCAGTACGAGGGCATCCTCGCCGAGACCCGACGGGTCCGCGCCCACGGAGGCCTGTTCGATCTCTGCCACATGGGCCGCCTCGTCATCACGGGCCCGGACCGTGAGGCGCTGGTCGAGCGCGTGTTCAGCGGGAACTTCAGCAAGCTGCGCCACGGGCGCGCCAAGTACGGCTTCCTGCTGAACGAAGACGGCTACCCGATCGACGACGTCCTGGTGTACCGCGACCACGAGGTGGTCCACATCGTCATCAACGCCACGGGGCGTGAGGCCGATACGGCCTGGGTCAAGGAGCAGTGCCGCGCTGGCGGATTCGACGCCACCGTCGAGAACGTCTCCGATGCCCAGGCGATGATCGCGCTCCAGGGGCGGGCCTCCGAGCACGTGCTGCAGCCCGTCTGCAGCGCCGACCTCTCGGCCCTGCGCTACTACGGGTTCGCCAACGCCCTCGTGTGCGGCCACGAAGCGCTTCTCGCGCGCACCGGCTACACGGGCGAGGACGGCTTCGAGCTGTTCTTCGAGGAGGCCCACGCCATGGAGGTGTGGAACGCCCTCGCCGAGTCCGGCGCCGCCCTCGACGTGGCGCCCATCGGCCTCGGGTCGCGTGACCTGCTGCGCCTCGAGGCCGGCATGCCCCTCTACGGTCAGGAACTCAACCTCGAGATCGATCCCCTCGAAGCCGGCCTGGCCTTCGGGGTCGACCTCACCAAGGATGACACCCTCGGCGTGCCCGCGCTGCGCGCGCGGAAGGAAGCCGGCGTCAAGCGCACGGCCATTTCCCTGGCCCAGGATGGCGGCCGCGTGCCGCGCACCGGCTGCCCGGTCCTCCAGGACGGTGTGCGCGTCGGCATCGTCACCAGTGGTGGCGTGAGCCCCACCGTCGAGCGCAACATCGCCCGCGCCCTCGTGGACGCCTCCTGCGCCACGGAACCGGGGGCCGCCTTCGACATCGAGATCCGCGGCAAGCCCCATCCGATGGCGGCCGTCGCCCACCCCTTCTACAAGCGGGCGCGCTGAACGGCGCGCCTCCGCTACCATCCCTGCACCCATTCCACGTACGCCACAACCGGAGCAACCCGCCATGGCCGACCGTCCCGCCGACATCCAGTACACCAAGACCCATGAGTGGATCCGCATCGAGGGCGACATCGCCACGATCGGCGTCACCGACTTCGCCGTCGAGCACCTCGGTGACCTCGTCTTCGTCGACCTGCCCGACGCCGGCGCCGACCTCGAAGCCGGCGAGTCCGCGGCCGAGATCGAGAGCGTCAAGGCCGTGGGTGAGATCTACGCGCCCATCGGCGGCGAGGTGACGGAGTCCAACGAGGACCTCTCGTCCGATCAGTCGAACCTCGCCAGCGACCCCTTCGGCGCCGGTTGGCTGTTCAAGGTCAAGATCAGCGGCGACCCCGTCGAGGGCCTCATGGACCTCGCCACGTACGAGGCCCAGCTCGAGTCCGAAGCCTCGTAGCCCCTCGCGCGTCTGCGGACGTGTGAGTTCCTGTGCGTCCCTGGACGCCCTGTTCGCGGAGCCCTGCCCTTGTATCCCGTCCTCATCGACATCAGCGAGAGCATCAAGATCTGGTCGTTCGGCACGTTCATCGTGCTCGGCTTCCTGGTCGCGGCCTTCTTCGTGCGCGCGCGTGCCCACAAGCATCTCGGCGTGGACAAGCCGGACAGCTTCAATCTCTGCTTCGCCCTGCTCTTCCTCGGCCTGGCGGGGGCACGCCTGCTCTACGCGATCATCAAGTACGAGGAGTTCAGTTCCTCGAAGATGAAGATCTTCCAGGTCTGGCAGGGCGGACTGGTCTGGTACGGCGGTCTCATCGTCTGCCTCGTCTGGCTGGCCTGGTATCTGCCGCGCCACCCGAAGCTCGGCGGCTGGGCCATGGCCGACATCCTCGCCTTGGGGTCATGCCTGGCGATCTTCGTGGGCCGCTGGGCCTCGTTCCTCTCCGGCGAGAACTACGGCAAGCCCACGGACGTGGCGTGGGGTGTGACGTTCCCGCCGAACGAGTTCTCCCAGGCCAAGCCCTTCGGGGTGGCGCTGCATCCGACGCAGCTCTATCACAGCCTGCACGGCTTGATCCTCTTCGGGATCCTGCTGTGGTTCCTCAAGCGCAAGCCCAACAGCGGGCGCGCGGCGGGCCTCTTCTTGATCCTCTACGCCATCGGCCGGTCGATCATCGAGATCTACCGCGGGGACGACGATGCGCGCGGCATGGTGATCGACGGGTACCTCAGCACGAGCCAGGCACTCTCGATTCCGATCTTCTTCGTCGGCGTGGCGATCTACCTGAGCCGCAAGGCACGCGAGCAGGAGTACCCCGCGCCCTAGGAGGTCGGTTCCTCGGGAGGCGTCCGCCACGCCGGGCGTACGTCGACCTACGGGGGGACGGTGATCTGGGCGTAGATGTGGTAGCCCAGGAGCACGGAGTAGCCCACGAGGGCCACGACCAGGCACAGGCGCCCGAGCGGCCAGTTCTTGTGCAGCGCCAGGAACCCGGCGCCGAGGATGGTGATCGCCGTCTTGATGACCACGAAGGCCTGGTCGCTCACCTCCAGGGCCAGCTTCATGACGGGGTTGGCCTCGGTGGCCCCGCGCTTGAGGAGATCCAGCGTGTAGAAGGCGTCCAGCAGGGACAGCCCCACGATGCACGTGAAGGCCGCCAGCATCCACGCACCGGGCTTGTCGACGTAGGTGTACTCCGACTCGCCCTCACGCCGTGCGCCCCGCCTGCGGCCGCGGAAGAGGTAGCGCGAGAGCATCGGGGTCGGACGCTGGCGCCGATCCTCGCCCGCGCGCCGCGCCCCTTCCGTCGCGCCCGCGGTCGTGAGCTCCTCGTTTGCCCCCGGCGGAGCATAGCCCGCCGCGCCCGGCTCGCAACGACGAGCCGTGCAGCGTCCCGCTCTGGATCAGGCGTCCCCGTGGCGCGGCGCCCGGTGCAGGACCCGCTGGAGGGCAGCGTCCACCGGGCCACGCCGAGCCGCAGGCAGGCGTCGCCGCAGGGCCTCGAGCGCCGGCGCGGCTTCGTTCGGGAAGCTGGACCAGGCCAGCCCCAGGACGTGGTTCATCTCGACCTGCGGGGTCTGTCGATCCAAGGGCGCGAGCGCCGCCTCGGCCACGCGGCGCGTCACGAGCCGTCGGTCCCGGGGCCAGGCCTGCACGTACAGCGCACGCTTGGGGCCCTCCAGCCCCCGGGCGAAGGCCTCCGAGCCCGCATCGCCGAAGTCGAGGAGTCCACTGGCCAGCGTCCGGAACGTGGCGTCGTCCGACGCGTCGAGCCAGCCGAGGTAGCGCTTCACAAAGGTCGCGTAGCGCGCGGGCTCGACGCCGACGGCGGCCGAGTAGATGTAGGTCAGGGTCCGCTGCAGGACCCCGCGCAGGACCGGGTCCTCGGTCGCGTCGTAGTGCGCCTCCAGCAGATCGAGGTACTCCGGATCGCGGGCGCGCCGAATCAGGTGCAGGGCGACGCCGGCGTCCCCCGCATCGTCCCCCTGCAGCATGTCCGACAACAGCACGCGCACCTTGTCCTCGCGCTGGTACATGAGGTCGTACGCCTGCTCGATCACGGGACGTCCGATGTTGAGGGGGCGCACGTCGCGCAGGATGTCCTCGAGGAGGCTCCAGACCTCGGGCGAACCGCAGCTCGTGATGGCGGCCACATGCCGCTGCAGCCGCCGCACACGGTCAGGCGTCCACCAGCCCGGCAGTCCGAGCTGCACGCCCATGCCCGCGATCGTCTGCTCCTCGGAGGCGGCCGAGACCTCGAGCATGCAATGCTTGGCTGCGAAGTAGAGCCCCTCGTCTATCGCGGCTAGTTCCAGATCGGCCCGTACGGCGTGGGCGTACCCCGGGAAGCCGAGCGAGGCCAGCAGGCAGCGCGCCTCGCCTGCCGGGAGCTTGCCGGTCAGGATCTCCGCGTGGGCCGGCTGCTCCGGCGACACCGACAGCGGCGTCGTGAACCAGCCGCTGCCGAACGCCACATGCGAGTCGATCGAGCCGTAGCGCAGCCTCGGAGCTCCGTCCGGTCCTACGACCCGCGGCGGCACGCTCGCATCCAGACCGAGACGCGCCTGCGTCCAGGGCTGGCTCTTCAGGTGCGGGAGCATCGTGTCCATCCGCGGCCCCGAGCCGCTGCTGAGGGCGTGCCACCAGGCCACGGCGCTGGCCACGCCCTGGTCCAGCTCCCCCTCGGGCATGCCGGCCGCGACGCGCGCCGGCGCGTTCTCCCATAGGGACGCCGTCCCCTCCCGAAGGGCGATGTCGAAGGCGCGCTCACGCTGCGCCGGTCGACGCGCCCGCGCCACGAGCGCCATCATGCTGATCTCACGGTCTGCGGGCGACTGGGCGAAGAAGCGCAGCAGCAGCTCGCCGGACTCCTGCCCTTGCACCAAGCCGAGGACGCGGACGGCCTCGAGACGCAGCGTGTGGTGCACCTCGTCCAGAGGCAGCCCCAGGACGGGCTCGGCCCAGGCGACCACAAGCTGCTCGGGAGGGGCCGGCTCCGCCAGCAGGCTCTCCGCCTGGTGCTCGTAGAAGACGAGATCGGCGATGGCCAGATCCAGATTGCGACGGTGCACCTCGGGAACCAGCAGGCCCCCCAGGGAACCCGGTCCGCGCTCGAGGCGCTCGAGCGCATAGGCGGCCTTGGCCTCGGCGGAGATCGTGGGGACCTCAGGCAGGGGCACGGGCGGCGGGGCAGGCGGCGGGCTGTCCTCGCCGCAGCCCCCCAGGAGGACGGCGGTGCACACGAGGACCAGCAGGGTGAGGGAAACGTGTCGCATGGTGGGATCCGTGACCGAGGAGCGCCGCCCTAGCGACCTCCATTGCACCATGGGCGCCAGCGCCCCGGGCTCAGCGTCCCGTGCCGCAGCAATCTTCCCACTTGCTCGTATCGATCGAGTAGCGCTCGGCCATGGAGCCGACGGAGCGGTACAGACGAGCCTCGGCGATGCTCAAGTCCGCGGCCGCGCGACTGACGCGCTGACGGGCGGAGGTCAGGTCTTCTTCCTGCTGCAGGACCCGGAACGGGGTGGACTTGCCGCGGTCGAGCTTCAAGCGCTCGCCGCGCAGCCCTTCCTCGGCCGCGGTGACCTCCGCCGAACCCGCCGCGTACTGGCCGCGGGCCGTGTCCAGGTCGCGGAGTGCCGCGCGCACCTCGACGACGATGCTGTTCTCGAGGTCGCGCTGTCGCAGCGTCGCCTGACGGCGCCGCCACGCCGCGGCCAACCAGCTGGCCTTGGCCCCACGCTGTCCCAGGAACAGGGAGAACTGCAGGCCGATGGCCCCCGACACGGCCTGCCCGTCGAGCATCTTGCCGAGCGAATCGCCGAAGACATTGTCCAGGCCGTCGGTCGACACGCGCCCGACCACGTCCAGGCGGGGGCGGATCGCGTCATGAGCAACCTTCACGTCGATCCCCGCCGTGGAGATCTCCGCACGCCGCGCGATCATCTCCGGCCGTCCCTTGATGGCGAGATCCACGTACCGGCGCACGTCGTCGCGACTCGGGAGGGTGGCCGAGTTCGCACCCGGCGTGTCCGTGGGCGAGACCCGGATGGCCTCGCGCACCTCGGGCCCGAACGGCAAGATCAGCATGAGCAGCTGGTCCTGCATGGTGTCCCGCAGGTTCTCTGCCTCGAGCACCTCGCTGCGTCGGCGCTCCAGACCGGCCCGCGCCTGGGCGACGTCCAGCGGAGTCCCCACCTCGGCCTTCTGACGGGCGAGGGCGTTGTCGAGCAACTCCTGCGCGACCTCCTCCGACTTGAGCCGGGCATCGAGATTCGCGAACGCGAACACGAGGTCCCAATACCGCTCGGCGATCGTGAGGAGCGTGACCTCGAGCGTGGTGCGGTAGCCGGCCTTGGCCGCGACGACGTCGTTCTGCGCGCGGCGCACATCGGCGAGCGCGATGTCACCGGCTCCACGCATGAGCGGCTGCGTCGCTTCCAGCGACACCCCATTGGTGACGGCGGGACGAAAGAGCGCCAGCGGGTTGCCCGCATCGAGACGGTCGTAGCGATACAGGAGCGAGACCGAGCCGCCCGAGCGCAGCATGCGGGACAGCCCCACGGACGCGTTTAAGTTCTCATCCGTGATGGTGCCGACGCCCAGGAAGGAGAACGTGCTGGGCGTCTGCACACGGGCCGCGTTCGCATCTGCCGTGAGCAGCGTGTCGAACATCGCGTCCGCCGCCACGCGGCCTTGCCACGCGATCGGTGCCGCGTAGGAGGCTTCCTGCAACCCGATGTTCGCCTCGGCGCCGAGCGCCAGGGCGCGCGCCAGGCTCAGCTCGAGGACCTGGGGCCCATCCCCGGGGAGGATCGGGTCGTCCTCGGCCTGGACGGGGAGGCCAGCGAAGAGCACCAACAGCACGATGGCGGCAGACGCGCAGACAGACCGGACACTCACGACGGATCCTCCTCCAGGGCCGGCCATGCTATCCGCCCCCCTGCCCGGACGTCCCCGGAATCGGGCGCCCCAGCAGGTGGTCGATCCAAGCCGCCATGTCGGCATCGGCCCAGGGCTCTCCCTGGGCGGCCTCGAGGGCCTTGCGCGCCGCCGGGGTGGCAATGCGGGAGAGGGCCAGCAGGGCGGAGCGTCGCAAGCGCTCGTTGGCCACGCGCTCCGTGAGCCACGGCACATCCCGGTCGTCCCCCAGGTAGCCCAGGGCGCGCACGATCCGCTCGCGGGTCTCGGCGTCGTCCTCCACCCCGTAGGCCCGCCGCAGGTCGGCCGAGCTGCCGCTGCGCTTGCTCTCGACCAGGGCATCGAGGAACCACGTGCGCAGGGAGGGCTCCAGGCGGCGCCAGGCCCACCACGCGTGGCGGTCATAGAGGGTGCCGCTCGAGGCATGCAGCTTCGTGAGCAGGCGGACGCGCACGTCGGTGTCGCCGGCCTCGAGGAACGCTTGGCGCCACGGATCGCGCTCCGGAGCCTCCTCGCGTTCCCCCTTCTCCTTCGGGACGAGGCACTCGAGGGCCCGACGGGTCCAGAAGCGCTGGTCGCGCGAGGTGCCGATCGGCGCGATGCGCTGGAGCGTGCGGCGGCTCTTCGTGTCGAAGCTCTCGGGGCGCGACTCGGCCAACCACGCCAGCTCGCGGGCGGCGTACGTCTTGGACCACGCGCCGCCGCTGGTGAGCAGCCGCAGGAGATCCTTCACGATGCGGGCGGCCTTCGCGCGCGGCTCGGCCATCGCACTCCACGCCGCCACGAGTCGCACCACGGCCAGGTGCTCCCCGCCTGGCCGGCCGTCGAGATCGAAGAGGGTCTGCAGGCTCCACGCGTGGGCCTGCGCCCCCCGCTCGAGGAAGAGCACATGCTCGGACGTCTTGTCGGCTGCGAAGTACGGCACGGAGGGGCGTGCCGGGTCCAGCGTCGGGCGCTGGCCGAGCACGACGAGCGTGAACACCTGCTGGGCCACGATCGGGCCCTTGAAGGACTCCAGGGCCGTGGCCCGCACGACCTGGCGTCCCAGCGCCCCGCCGGGGGCGCGGACATCGTTCACGGACACGACACGCACGTGCACGATCGCATCCGCCCGCCGCCAGGGCCCGGCCTCCCTGCGCGTCAGCACCGGGGCGTCGGGGTCGGCCCCCGCCAGCCGGAGCCATCCTGACCCGCGACCCGGGGCCAGGAGGCCCGGGCTGAGGGCAAGGAGGCTGAGAGCAAGGAGGCTGAGAGCGTAGGGGAGGGCACGGCGCGGACGCATGCCCCCATCGTGGGCGCGTTCGGTCACCGGGCCATCAGGCGCCGGGGCGCTCGCCCGGAGCGGCGATCGCCCGGCCGAGGTCGCCGTTTGTGGGCCCTGCACGCTCGCTCAGGCGGAGGTGCGCGCCTGGCGGTAGGTGCGGATCGTTACCGCGCGGTTGCGACGCGGCTTGCGCTCGAGTTCGCGCTCGTCGCAGACCTTGGCCTGATGGATGGCGAGGAAGCGCTCGCACTCCCCCGTCGTGCCCGTGAAGAGGGCATGGCCGTTGAGGCGCACCGTGTAGTACTTCTTCCCCTCTTGGAGGCACTTGAACACGAGTTCCATGATCCAACCTTTCCGGACCGCCGGGCGGTCCCTGCTTGGCACCGGATCACGGGTCACGATCCGTTGCCGGGCACGGGTGAGCACCCGCAACCCCCGTGCCGTGGCAACGCCTGGATGCGCGGATGTGCATCAAGACGCGGCCGAGCGCGAGAATCCGGGGCGGCACCCGCTTCCACTCAACCCTAGGAACGCCAGAGCGACATCCGGACACGGGCGTCGTCTCGAACAGTGTGCGATTTGCGTCCCTATCTGGGGACATCGGCCGAGGACACCGGCAACTGCAATCCCGATTTCCTGGGCTCTGCGGGTTGCTACCTGACAAGGATCGGAAACGAACCTCCCAGGCCCGAACCTTGACCAAATCTGAAGAGCACCTGGCCTGGGGGTCATGGGCCGCCCGATGCCCCGCCGAGGCGAGGACATGCCGTCCGGCGTTCCGTGCCGGCGCACGACCGTTGGCTCCGGGCCCGCGATCAGTAGGCGCGGTAGGTCATCTGCAGGGCCAGCAGCACCAGGGCGGTCTCCCCCACCGGATCGCCGCGCCGCGCCTCCCCGGTGAGCTTGAGCCCCTCGAGGAGCTTGGCCGCGTTGGTGCGGCTCCAGCGCTTGAAGCGGGGCTTCTCGGCACCGCGCTCCGCGTAGAGCAAGGCCATGCCGACCGCGAGGGCTTCCTGCGTGTCGGTGGCGTCCCCTGCCGCGGCCTTCGCGGTCGAGGCGACCCAACCCTGGAACGCGGCCCGGTCGTGGGGCTCGCTCCCCACGACGCCCGCCCGCTGCGCGGCATCCACGGCCCAGACAAGCCAGGTGCGGTCCGTGGCGGCGAGGGTGGTCTCCGAGGTCAGCCGGGTGCGGGCCTCCGCGGTGAGGCGCTCGATCTCGTCGGTACGACGCCCGGCCGCGTGCGGCGTCAGGCTGCCGTAGCTCAGCATGTAGTCCTCGGCGAGCGCGACACCCAGGGGGCCCAGGGCCTCATCGGGGACGGCGGCCAAGGCCTTGCGGCTGGCGACGGTGCGACGCAGGCCGCGCACGGCGCGGGCGACCACTTCGTCTTCCGTGCGGCTCCCCTGGGACGCATGGCCCTCGCCCAGGAACGCCAGCGTGGCCAGCGAGGAGGTGCGTACGGAGGTCGTGCCACCGGCGCCCTCGAAGAGGCCGCTCTCGCCGTTCTGGCGCAGGGCCAGCACGTGCAGGCCGCGGCCCACCGCACGCAGGCTGCCCTTGGCGTTGAAACCCAGGAGATCCAGACGCCGGCGCTTGAGGCCCGCGTTCTTGCGCCGCAGCATGGGGACGGTCACTTCCGCCGGATGGGCGGGGGCGCCCCAGCCGGCCGGCTCATCGAAATCGAAGCGGGCGATCTCCTCGGGGAGACGCTCCTGCTCCATCAGGGCCGCGTCGTCGAGCTGGGCGCCGAGATCGTCCTGGACGAGCTCGCGCCACTGGACGGCGGCCATGCTGTTGGCGTAGCGGGCCTCGAGGTCGTCCTCGACCTCGAAGGCTTCGGAGCCCATGCCGACCCGGGCCACGGTGCCCGCGTCCTCGGACGAGCCGCCGCCGTGGAGGGCGATCGCAAGCACCGCGAGCACGGCCACGTGCGCGGCCACGGAGAACGCCAGGATGCGTGCCCAGGTGCGACGCCGCGGGGCGGCGGCGGACCGCTTGGCGGCCGCGGCCTCGTCCCGGCGGACGGTGTCCTGCACCCAGGCAGCGACCCGGAGGCCGTCGCGCTCCAGGGCCGCGCGCTCGGCGGCCGGCTCGAAGGCCTCGCGCTCGGCGGCGAAGACGGCCGCCCAGGCGTCCCGCGCGGCCCCCAAGTCGCCATCCCGCGCGAGCTCGGCCTCCAGGGCCTCGGCCTCCGCCGGCGGCAGCTCCCCCGCGAGAAGATCCAGCAGGCGCGGGTCGTGGTCGGCGGGTCGGCTCAACGGGCTGTTTCCTGGGCTCTGGGAGCCTCGACCCGGGGAAGATCCCGGGCCCTGGAGACTCCAACGGACGGGGGTTAGGGCGGTTCGATGCCTTCTTGGCGCAGAACCGCCCGAATCTGGCGCCATGCGGCGTGCATGCGGCTCTTCACGGTGCCGACCGGGATCCCGAGGATCTCCCCGATCTCCTGGTAACGCAGGTTCTCGACCCGGGCCAGGACGAACACCTCGTGCTGCTCCTGCCCCAGGGTCGCCACGGCCCGACGCAGGGCGGCCACGAGCTCCCGGTGGCTGCCCGCCTGGTCCGGCTGCGGCGAGGGCCCTTCGAACTCGCGGCGCGGGCCATCGCCATCGCCATCCCCCCGCAGGACCTCGGCCGAGACCATGCCCGGCCCCGCCTTGCGATGCCGGTACACGTCGATCCAGTGGTTGCGGGCGATATGGAAGAGGTACGTGGTGAACTTGGCCCGCGCCGTGTACCCCGCCCGGGCGCGGAAGACCTTGAGGAAGACCTCCTGGGCACAGTCCTCGGCGATCGAGGCATCCGCCCCCAGACGCCGGAAGTAGCCGACCAGGCGCGGCAGCATGCGGCGCACGAGGGGCTCGAACGCGGCATCTTCGCCCGCGGCAACCCGCAGCATCAGTTCGGTGTCTTCGTCGGCCACGCAGCGCCTTGTACGCGGGAGAGGGCTCCGAGGGAAAGGGAACGGTTGGGCTGAGACCCATCCTAGGGCGGGTTCGAGCCCTCCGGAGGACGCCTCAGCGAGGGGCCAGCGTCACCCGCACCTCGGCCGTGAGCCCGGTCTTGACCTCGATCGGCACCTCGGCCACGGCGTAGCGGCGGCCGGCGCTGATGCGTGCGATGTAGGTCCCGGCCTCGAGGTCGCCAATGGTCGCGATGCCCGTGCGCGGGACCCAGCCCCACGGGGCGGCCAGTCGAATCGGCCCCAGCGGCAGCCGCCGGGCGATCACATCCTCCGACCCGGCCCGCAGGATGTCGATGCGCGTGCGGGCCAAGGGGTCGTCGGTCTCGCCGCGCACGGTCAGCCGGATCCCCCCGGCCGGCAGGAGGCGCATGCGCACGGCGTGCTCGCCGCCCTCCTCGACGACCAGGGCACGCAACGCCGGACGGCCGAGCCCCCGGGCATGCACCCGCAGGCGCACGGCCCCCGGTGTCACGCCCTCGATGCGCAGGCGCCCCGCCGCCCCGGTCACGTAGGGCGTGCGGTGCAGGGCCACGCCCTCGGGATCCTCGATCCAGACCCGGGCCCCCGTGACACCGCGCTCGTTCTCGTCCTCCAAGCGCAGGACCACGTCCCCGCCGCGTCCGAGCACGACCTCGATCGAGAAGTCCGCGCCCGGCAGGTCGGCCTGGGCCCCATGGAAGCGCCCCGGCGGAAGGCCGGGGGCGGAGACCGCCAGCGTGTAGGGGCCGGGCGGCAGACCGGCGAGCATGAAGGTGCCGCGCGGATCGGAGCGTCCCTCGCCCACGAAGCCGGAACCGGGCTGCACGCGGCCCTGGGCATCGAGCGGCGTGGCCACGACCGACGCCCCGCCGACGAGCCGGCCGTCGCGTGTGACGACCCGTCCCCGCAGCCGGGCGTCGTAGGCCTCGAGATCGAGATCGAGCTCATCCCCGGCCTCGAGATCCACACCCTGGGTGGAGCGCCACGCACCGCTCTGCAGCTGCAGCGTGTAGCGCCCCGCCTCGAGGTTCTCGACGGCAAAGCGGCCCTCCGCCCCCGTGCTTGCGCGATAGCGGCGCACCGCCGCGCCTTCTTCGTAGGGCTCGTGGATCAGCTCCACGATGGCGCCCGACACCGGAGCGCCACGCCGACGGACGGTACCTCGCACCGCCCCATCCTCGCCTGCCGTGAACTGCACGGTGGCGGTCTCGTCGGCCACGGCCTCGACCAGGGCCTCGATCCACGGTCCGCCCGCCACCGTGGCCGCATCGACCTTCAGCAGCCAGGCGCCGGGGCGTACGTGACGGGCCAGGAAACGGCCCTCGGCGTCCGTGCGGAAGATCTGGGGCGCGCCGTCGCCGTCGAAGCGTCGTGCATGCACATGGACGCCGTCCAGGGGACGGCCCTCGGCATCGGCGACCTCGCCGGCGATGCGCGCCCCCGCACCAAGCGCGAGGTCGTCGAGCACGAGCACCTCGCCGTCGTGCAGGCGAACGATCTCGACATGCGACGCACGCTCGTCGTCGCTGGCCTCGACGCGCCACTGACCGGGCGCGAGTCCCTCGAACATGAAATCGCCACGCTCGTCCGCTCGTCGCTGCAGCGGCGCCTCGCGCTTGAGCGGCGCCGGATGCTCGCCGTGCAGGCGCGTGAGTCGGATCCGCGCGCCGAGCAGCGCGGCCCCCTCCGCGTCGCGCACCGCCCCCGCCAGACGCGCCCCAGCGGGCATCCGCAACTGCAGTCCGTCGATATCGGACTCATCGAGCACGACGGTGGTCGTTCCCGTATCGAGCGGCCCTTGCAGCACGCGCACGCTGTACTCGCCCGGAGGAAGCCCCGGGACCGTGAACAAGGCCCGGGTGCCGTCGCGCTCCAGACGCATGCGGGCGGCCGCGCGCCAGACGTAGCGTTGCAGGCCCGCGTTGTAGATGCGCGTCTCGACCACGACCTCCGGCACGGGGCCGTCAGGCGCCAAGGTCTCGACCGACCCCGAGAGGGCGCGCAGCTCGGGCAGCCGGATCTCGAGCAGCGTCTCCGCGCCCGGCACGACACCCTCCAGGGTGACGAGCAGCTCCTCGTGCTTGTCCTTGCCGACACGCAGCACCCGCACGTCGTAGGACGTGTCGACCAGGTCCGCGAAACGGAAACGACCATCCGCGCCCGCTTCCGCGCGAACGGCCTTGCCGCCATCGCGACGCTGGGCCTCCACGACGAACGGGCCCGCGAGTCCACCCTCGGGGACGCTCAGTTGACCATCCAGCGAGGTGGCCGGAGCCAGCGTCAGCTCGGCGCGCCGCATATCCGAGACGCGCGGGTAGGCCACCACCAGGCTGCCGGGCTCGTACCGCGCGGCGCGCACCTGCAGGAGTACATCGTCCTCCGGCAGGTCACCGAGGAGAAGCCGGCCCGTGTCGTCCGTGCGGCCTTCCCGCACGGTGTCGCGCCAGAGCGGGTCCCCGATCGCCGAAGGCCGCCGCGCCGACGTGGCGATGACCTGCGCCCCCACGACGGGGTCTCCGTCCAGGTCGCGCACGCGGAGCTGCACGCGCCAGCCCCCGCGCAGGCGGAACGGCTTGAGCTGGGTGGGTTCGGCCCGGTCCACACGGAACGTCGCCGAGGTGAACGGCGAGCGGCCCTTCGCCGCGGCGATGAGCCTGTAGCCCTCGCCCGGTGCCACGCCGCGCACGACGAAGCGCCCGGCGGGATCACTCTTCACGGGGGGGGTGCCCTCCGCACGCGCGCCGGGGGCCAGGCGCCGCCCCGGCTCGGGCACGAGGCGCACGCTGACGCCTGCGAGCGGCGCCCCGTCCTCATCACGCACGCTGCCCAGCACCCGCTGACGCCGCACGGCGAACCAGGCGGGCAGATCGCGCGCCCGCCCGCGCTCGACCTGGACGCGTGGCCGCGTCGGCTCGAAGGCCCACGCCGGATCGAGCATCTCGAGTTCGTAGACCCCCTCGGGGATGGCACTGACCAGGAACCGCCCGTCCGCGCGCGTGGCGAAGTCCACCTGGCCCTCCGCGCCCCCACCTCGCAGGGCGCGCAGGCGCACGTGCACCGCGCCTACGGACGCGTCGCGCGTGCCATCGCCGTCCAGGATGCGGCCCTTGATGGAGGTGGCATCCTCGAGACGCGTCTCGCCGAGGGCGCCTCCGGCGGCCACCGTGCCGATCGGACGCAGACGCCCCCGGCCGGCGCGCAGGAACACCGACCAGCCGCCCGCGTGCAGGAACGGGAAGCGGTAGCGGCCGGTGTCGTCCGTGCGCGTGATGTGGACGAGCTCGGCGTACGGCGCGTGGGGAATGGCCAGCAGCTCGCGCTGCTTGGCCACTCGCCCGCGCGCGAGGCGAATCAAGCCCTCCGACGGCATGGCCGGTAGCAGCCGCAGGGTCGCGGTGCCCGGGCCCGACGGCACCAAGGCCGGCGCAAGGTCGGGCGCCCACACGACGTAGCGGCGCTCGGGGTCCAGCCCGAGCGCGCGCAGATCGATCCGTCCGCGCGCGTCGCTGCGGGCGTGGGCGCGTGCGCCCGGACGGAAGAGCTGCCGCGCGTCGTGCGGCCCGGCGGTCGCGACCAACTGCGCGCC
>JARGNS010000018.1:8440-18461 GCA_029213105.1 Planctomycetota bacterium | reverse complement strand
GGCGCACCTCCTCGGGACCGCCGCCACGGTGAGCGCATGGAGCACGCTCCAGGCCGGCGCCGGCGGGTTGGCGTGGAACCGCCACGTCCTGCCGACCGGCTACGCCGGGGCGGGCACGATCCTCTCGGCCGGTCGCGCCCTGCGCTGGATCCGGCGCGTCGCCTTCCCGCGAGACTTCGGGATGGCCCAGGTGATGGAGGCGGCCGAGGCCAGCGACCCGACCCCCGCCCCGCTCGTCTTCCAGACCTCGCTGGTGGGGGAGCGCAGCCCCGTCCCCGATCCCCTGGCAACGGGCGCCTTCGTGGGGCTCCGTCCGCGCCACGGGCGCGGGCCCCTGGCGCGGGCCGTGCTCGACGGCGTCGCGCTCCAGATCGGGGAGATCCTGACGCTCATGCGCGGGGCGGGCGTCCCCGTGAAGAGCTTGCGTATCACCTCCGGGGGCGCGGCCTCCGCGCTCTGGCGGCGGACGATCGCCTCGGCCGCCGGCGTGCCGGTGCGGCGTGTGGCACAGGACGAGGCGCCGGCTCTGGGCGCGGCCATGCTCGCGGCGGCCATGCTCGGCGAGGCCGGCACGTTGGAGGAGCTCGTGGAGCGCTGGGTCGTGCCTGGCACGCTCGAGGAACCGGAGGCCGCCGAGGCCGAGCGTCTACGCGCCCTCGGGGGCCAGCTGCGGGCCGTGCGCCATGCCCTGCGGGGGGTCCGGACGCGAGCGCCGTAGCACCTCGCGCGCGGCGCGCCCGGGAGGGCCCGCCCGAGCCGCCCACGGAAAGCGTGCGGCGCTGGGGGACCTTTCCTTGGGGCGGGGGGTAGAGCCGTACAATCCGCCGCAATCAGCGGCGCTCGTGGCCGTGCGTCGTCGGGCTTGCCCGCACGACACTCCCCACCCTTCCCCCGGACCAGCTTCAGAGGGCCTCCCTCGAAAGCGAGCACATCACCCATGTCCGAGCCGAGCACGGCGCCCGAGAGCGCCGCAACCTCCCATCCCGAGCCGATCGTGAATCGGCTCTCGATCCAGGGTGCCACCGTCAACGGATCCGGTAGCCAGACCGCGAACAACACGCTCCTGCGCTCCATCTTCCAGATGGGCATCCCGGTGTCGGGGAAGAACCTCTTCCCCAGCAACATCGCGGGACTGCCCACGTGGTTCACCATCCGCGCGAACGCGGATGGCTACACCGCGTGCCGCAAGGAAGTGGACGTCATGGTCTGCATGAACGCGCAGACCGCACGGGAAGACGTCGCCGGTCTGCCCGCAGGCACGACGGTCATCTTCGAAGAGAGCTTGAACCTCGCCGGCCTGCGCGACGACCTGGACTTCCACGCCGTCCCGTTCGCCAAGCTCGTGCGCGAGGTGTGCCCGGTCGTCGGCCTGCGCCGCCTCGTGGTCAACATGATCTACGTGGGCGTGGTCGCCGAGCTGATCGGCATCGAGATGGGGGAGATCGAGAAGGCCCTGCAGAAGGCCTTCGCGACCAAGCCCAAGGCGCTCGACCTCAACGTGGACGCGGTCAAGGCCGGCCTGGCGTGGGCGCAGGAGAACCTCAAGACGCATTCCCGGTTCCGCGTGGAGCGCATGGACAAGACGTCCGGCAAGGTGCTCGTCGACGGCAACTACGCCGCGGCCGTGGGCGCTCTCTTCGCGGGGGTCACGGTTGCGGCCTGGTACCCGATCACCCCGTCCTCCAGCCTGACGGAGTCGCTGATCTCCCTGGCCGACAAGTACCGGCTCGATCCGGAGACCGGCAAGAAGAACATCGCCATCCTGCAGGCCGAGGACGAGCTTGCGGCCATCGGCAACGTGATCGGTGCCGCCTGGGCCGGCGCCCGTGCGATGACCTCCACGAGCGGCCCCGGCATCAGCCTGATGAGCGAGTTCATCGGCCTGGCGTACTACGCCGAGGTTCCGGCGGTGCTCGTCAACGTGCAGCGCACGGGGCCCAGCACGGGCCTGCCGACGCGCACCATGCAGGGCGACGTGATGTTCTGCGCCTACAACTCGCACGGCGACACCCGTCACCCGTGCCTGTACCCGGCGGACATCCAGGAGGCCTACGAGTTCAGCCTGGCCTCCTTCGATGTGGCCGAGCGCTACCAGACGCCCGTCTTCGTCCTCTCGGACCTCGACCTGGGCATGAACCTCTGGATGGCCGATCCCTTCGAGTACCCGGAGGGCGGCATCGATCGCGGCAAGGTGCTCGACGAGGAGGCGCTCGCCGCCGCCGAGGACTGGGGCCGCTACAAGGACGTCGATGGCGACGGCATCCCGTACCGCACGATCCCGGGGACGCCGGGCGGCAAGGGCGCCTACTTCACCCGTGGCTCCGGCCACGATGAGTATGCGGTCTACAGCGAGGACGGCGACGTCTACGCGGGCAACGTGGATCGCATCAAGCGCAAGATCCAGGGCTCGGCCGCGTACCTGCCGCAGCCCGTGACGGACGATCGTGGCTCTTCGATCGGCATCATCGCCTACGGCACGAGCCACGATGCAGTCCGGGAAGCCCGCGACCAGCTGCGCGGTGAACACGGCATCGAGACGGACTACATGCGCGTGCGCGCGTTCCCGTTCCCCGAGTCCGTGAAGACATGGATCGACGCGCACGAGCGCGTCTACGTCATGGAACAGAACCGCGACGGGCAGATGCGCAACCTGATGCGCATCGAGATCCCGAGCGTTGCCGAGAAGCTCGACTCCATCCGTCACTACACCGGGATGCCCCTGGACGCGCGCACGGTCACCGATGCCGTCGTTGCTGCCGAGGCCAACGCGAAGGGGGCCAACTGATGGCTGCCGCTCCGAAGACGAACAAGATTGGCCTCTCGGTCAAGGACTACCGTGGTGGCGCGAGCACGCTGTGCAAGGGCTGTGGCCACGACGTCATCACGAACACGATCATCTCGGCGTTCTACGAGATGGGCGTCGAGCCGCACATGGTCGCCAAGCTGAGCGGCATCGGCTGCTCGTCGAAGCCGCCGGCGTACGTCCTGAAGGGCGCCTGGGGCTTCAACTCCGTGCACGGTCGCATGCCCTCGATCGCGACGGGAGTGGCCCTGGCCAACCGCGAGTTGAGCAACATCGGCATCTCGGGCGACGGTGACACGGCGTCCATCGGCATGGGGCAGTTCGTGCACATGCTGCGTCGCAATACGCCCTGCGTCTACCTCGTCGAGAACAACGGCGTGTACGGCCTCACCAAGGGGCAGTTCTCGGCCACGGCCGACGAGGGCAGTGTGTCGAAGGGCGGCATGGCCAACGACCTGCCGGCGATCGACCTCTGCACCATGGCGATCGAGCTCGGTTGCGGCTTCGTGGCGCGCTCCTTCTCGGGCGACCGCAAGCAGCTGCTACAGATCCTGAAGGCGGCCATCGCCTTCAACGGCACGTGCATGATCGACATCCTCAGCCCGTGTGTGACGTTCAACAACCACTCCGGCTCCACCAAGTCCTACGACTGGGGCAAGGAGCACGAGGGCCGCATTCACGAGCTCGGCTTCGTCCCCAACTGGGAGGAGCCGCAGGTCGACTTCTCCGAGGGCGGCACGGTCGAGGTCCCGCTGCCCGACGGTGGCGTGGTCTGGGTCAAGCCCCTGGAGAACACGAACCACGACCCGCGTGACAAGGCTGCGGCGCTGACGCTCCTCCACGAGGACTACAAGAACGAGCACGTCTACAACACGGGCATCATGTACCTGGACTCGAGCCGCGAGTCGCTCCAGGACGACATGGACCTGCCGGCCGAGCCGCTCTGGAACATGCCGCGCGAGACGCTGCGTCCGAGTCGCGAGGCGATGGACGCGATCGTGGAGAGCCTCCGCTAGAAGCGGCCGTGGCGGCGAGGGGCCCCGCTGCCAGGCGCGGGCCTTTCGGGCGCCTTCGGGGCGTCTCATTTCCGGGCGTAGCGTGCGCCCGCAGGTAGGGTTTCCTCCTCGGAGGAGATCCCCCATGCGCCGTGCCCTGAGCCTCGTCCTGTCCCTCGCTCTTCTTGCGCCGCTCGCGGCCTGTGGCGGTGGGGGCGGTGGTGACGAGCCGCCCGCCGACACCGGCGCGCCGGGCACCTTGCGCGCGCTGGCGCTCGAGGGGGCGGTGGCGCCCGACTCCGGCGGCGGCACCTTCGCCGCCTTTCCGACCTTTCCGATCATGTCCGCCGGCGCCACGGGCTGGGCGGCGTGGGTTGCGCAGGTCGTGGCGGGCAACTTCACGGAGGCGGTCTACGTGACCCAACCCGACGGGGCTGCCACGACGGTGCGCGTCTTCGCCCAGGACGACGCGGTGGGCGGTACGGATCGTCGCATCGCCGACTTCGCCGGCGTGTGGATGTGTGACAACGGTACCGTCATCACGCTGGCCAACCTGGCGGGGGGGACCGCGACCCAGGACTTCGCGCTGCTCGCAGCCGACGTGGCCGCCGGGGCGGTGAGCAACCGCCGCACGATCCTCCTGGACGAGGCCGACCTCACGGTCGTCGCCCCCGGGGGCGTCTTGAGCAGCATCAACGCCGACACCCTCCTCAAGGAAGAGGACGGGACCCTGTGGATGCAGGTGATCGACGGCAACACGGGGGACGAGCACCTGATCAGCATCGAGGCGGATGGCACCGGGCTGACGCGGCGCGCATCCCCGGGGGATGGCCTCTTCGGCGGCGCCACGATCGCCAATGTCGATGCGTTCGGCGTCTCCAGTGTCGGGACCTTCTACGCCATCGCCGTGACGGATAGCAGTGGCGACCAGCGTATGACCCTCCAGGATGCGACCGTGAACCCGCCCGTCTATCAGCAGTTCCTGCAGGACGGCAATCCCCTGCCCTCCGCAGGCACCGTGGCCGCGGCCTACAAGCGCGGTCGCATGGTGGTCTTCAGCGACGGCAGCGTCGGCTGGGTGGCCGTGGGCTCGCTCAGCGGGGCCGACGACGTCTACCTGCTCTACCAGCCGGCGGCCGCGCCGCAGTTCCAGTACATCGAACTGGCGCGCGTGCCCGACACGGCCCCGGATACGGGCATGGGGACCTATGCGAGCCTGGACACGCTCAACATGGCGCCGTCCGCGCAGCGGGTCCTGTTCAACGCCGCCGTGACTCCGGGCACGTTCGGGATCTCCCACGCGACCTTCCGCGTGTCCGGCATCAGTCCGCTGACCGTGCGCGGCGACAGCGCCAACGTCGTGCTCAGCAACGGCCAGGTGTTCCCGGCGCCGTACATCAACTTGAGCCAGACCAACCGGCCCTACGACGAGGTGGCCTCGAACGGCGACTTCGTCTACGCCCAGACCTGGTCGGGGACCTCGGCCGTCTGGTGGGCCGTCCGCAGCGGGCCGAACACCAACATCTTCGCGGTGGCCGCCCAGGGCGGGCCGGCACCCGGCGGCGACACCTTCGGGGCGTTCACGGCGGGGGTCGGCATGACGGCGGCTCCCGGCTGCGTGCTCTTCCGGGGCCCCGTCACGATGAGCGGGTCCGGCATCTTCCGCCAGGGCCCGTAGGGGGCCCCGAGCGGACCTGCTGCGCGCAAGTCCGCTCCCGCTGGTCGACGCTGGGGCCCAAACGGGTGCTGGCCGCCCCCCGCGGCTATCCTCCCTGCCTGAATCGAGCGACGCGGAGAGGTGGCCGAGTGGTCGAAGGCGCGCGCTTGGAAAGCGCGTACTCCGGAAACGGGGTCGCAGGTTCGAATCCTGTCCTCTCCGCCACCCCTCGCCTGCCGCGCAGGTTCGGGCTTCCGCCGGTCCCATGCGCCCGCCATACTTCTCGGCATGGGCTGGAAGCGAAAGAAGCGTAGGGCGATCGAGGGCGCTGCCTTCACGGGCACCGTGCTCGCATGGCTCACGTCCCGGACGCCTCGCTCCATGGCCGTGGCCGTCGTGAGCCTGATTGCCTTCGGCACCGTCGGCTACTGGATCGTCGGGGCCGGCAGCTTGATCGACGCGCTCTACATGGCCGTGATCACCATGAGTACGGTCGGGTACGGCGATCTCACGGACACGACGGCCGGCCGCCTGTTCAGCATCATCTACGTCATCATGAGCGTGGGCGTCTTCTCGCTCACGCTGTCCACGCTCGCCTCGTCGCTGGTCGCAGGCCGCGTGCATGAGGTCATTGGGAGGCGGCGCATGGAACGCCAGATCCAGGAACTGGACGGGCATCTCGTCCTCTGTGGCTTCGGCCGGTTCGGGCAGATCACCGCCCGGGAGATCGCCGAGAAGGACGCGGACCTCGTTGTCATCGACATCGATGGCGAGCGCATCGACGAAGCCGACGATGCCGGGTACCTCGCCGTGCAGGGCGACGCGACGGAGGAGGAGACGTTCGAGAAGGCCGGTATCACGCGTGCGAGTGCCTTGCTCTGCACCCTGCCGTCGGACGCCGAGAATGTGTACGCGATCCTCAATGCGCGCGAGATGGCTCCGAACATCCCGATCGTGGCGCTGGCGCGCGATCGCCGCGCCGAGAGCAAGCTGCTGCGGGCGGGGGCCAACTACGTCGTCTCGCCCTACAGCATCGGCGCCACGCACATGGCGCGTCAGATCCTCTCGCCGAACCTCGCGCAGGTGCTCAACCTGGCCACGGCGGGCGGCGAGGAAGGACTCAAGCAGGTCGGCGTGCAGCTCGACGAGTTCGCGGTCATGCCGGGCTCGGCGCTTATCGGTCTGGCCCTGAAGGACTCGCCCATCCGGCGCGACTACGGCGTCATGCTGGTCGCGGTCATCGGCCGTGACGGCTCGCGCGACTTCAATCCCGGCCCCGGGGTCGTGATGGACGAGGGGGCCGTGCTCGTGAGCATCGGACCGCCCGAGGGGCTCGAGCTGCTGCGCGACGCGTGCGCGGGGCCGCCGGCCTGACAGGCCGGCCCGCGGCATCCGCGCTGCGCCTGGGCGTCCCCGGTGGGGGCCCGGCCTGCGCTCCCCCGAGGACGGCCACGGGTCCCGAAGACACCGTTGGGTACCCTTAGGGCTGCTTCCTTCCGGACCTGACCCGGTTCGAGGCCATCGGTCCAATGGGTCGTGACCGTCCCCGGAGGAGCGCGAGGCGGGATCGTACCGCTTGTTGCACGAACCCGGGTGGAATCACACGGTCCTCGCCCGTCGATACCCCCGATCGCGGCGTCCGCGCGGTCGCCCGGGCTGGCGCGGCCCAACGGCCCGCGTGCGGCGCCCCGTGGGGGGGGGCTGCCATCCAGGGGCCACTTCTGACACCTGATGACCCGGGGAGGGCAAGATCGGCCCGATTGGGCCCTTCCTTAGCGCATCTTGCCCCGAAATCGCGCCCAGAGGGCCGTCCAAGGCCTCGCGAGGCGATCCGTTAGTCGCCCGTAAAGGCCCATTTTCTGGGGTTTGGGGGCGCGGTGGCACCTCCGGAATGGGGGTTGTCATGTGGTGTCATAAAGTGTAAAGTCCTGTCACCAGGGTGTAGGGCCCCGGTGGAGGCGGATGTTCTCGCGATGCTCCTGTTCACGGGCCACAAGGATCAGAACCTCGACGCGAAGGATCGCGTCGTGATCCCCGCGAACTTCCGGGCCGTCATCGAGGCCCAGCACGAGGGCTGCGTCTACGTCGTGCCCGACGAGACGGCCACCTTCCTCGAGGCCTATCCGCAGAAGGTCTTCGAGGCCATGGCCGCCACCCTCGTGCCGAACCGCTTCGAGCGGGGGGGGCAGCGCGACGACAAGCGCGTCTTCTTCCAGAGCGCAGAGCGCCTGGAGCTGAAGGGCCCCGGCCGGATCACCCTGCCGAAGAAGTTCGCCGCGTACTTCCCCTCGGGGGTGGTGCGGGTGGCGGGCATGAACACCTATCTCGAGCTCTGGGATCCCTCCCGGTGGGAAGCCATGCGCCTACAGGCCGTGGTCGACCCCGTCGGTGGCGATGCCGGGACCGAGGGGTAGCGCCGGGGATGGCCCCGGGCTCCGACGATCTTTCTCACGTCCATGAACCGGTTCTGGTGCAGGAGGTACTCGCGTACCTCGCGCTGGAACGCATGCCCACAGGCCTTGTCGTCGACGGGACGGTGGGGGCGGGCGGTCACGCGACCGCCATCCTCCACGCGCATCCCGAGACCCGCCTCGTCGGGCTCGATCGTGACCCGGAGATCCTGACGCACGCGGCCGCACGCCTGGCGCCCTTCGGCGATCGAGCGCAGCTCGTGCATGGGTCCTACGCGGATCTGGATCAGGTCCTGATGGAGAGGGCGCTGCCCGCTCCTGCAGGCATCCTGCTCGACGTCGGCGTCTCGTCGCTGCAACTCGACGACCTGTCGCGCGGCTTCTCCTTCAAGGGCGAGGATGCGCTGCCCGACATGCGCTTCGATCCCACGGGGGAGGAGCAGACAGCCGCCGACCTCGTGAACCACGCGTCGGAACGCGAACTGGCCGACATCCTCCACTTCCATGGAGAGGAGCCGCGGGCGCGCGCGGTCGCGCGCGCCATCGTGCATGCAAGGCCGATCACGACGATCGGTCAGCTGCGCGAGGTCGTGCGGCGCTCGGCCTTCCGCGTGCGTCGCCATGATGCCGCCACGCGCAGCTTCCAGGCGCTGCGCATCGCCGTGAACGACGAGCTCGGCCACTTCGAGCGCGGCTTGCGAACGGCGCTCGAGGCGCTGGGCGAGGGCGGGCGCCTCGTCGTGCTGTGCTTCCAGAGCGCAGAAGAACGACTCGTGAAGGACGCCTTCCGCGAGGCCAAGCGCGCGGGGCGCGGGCGCATCCTCACCAAGAAACCGGTTCGTGCGACGCAAGAAGAGATCCGTCGGAACCCGCGGGCACGCCCCGCGCGTCTGCGCGCGTTCGAGGTGTCCGAGAACGCCGCACGGGAAGGGTCGAAGTGAAGTTCGTCGTGACCATTGCAGTGCTGTTGGCCGTCGTCGCCATCGCCCTGGTCACGGTCTGCCAGCACAGCGAGACCCGCCGCCTGCAGCACGACGTCTGGACGCTCGAGCAGCGCAAGGAGCGCCTCGAGCGCTCACGCCGCGGACTCCAGGGCGCGGTGGAGGCCGGGCGCACGCCGCGGCACCTGCTCGTCGCACACGAGAACGAGGCGGGAGACGTGCGATGAGCGTTGCCCGCAACCACATCCGTCGTTTCCGCATGAACATGGTCTTCGGCATGTTGATGCTGCTGTTCGCCGTGATGCTCGTGCGCTTGGGGAAGCTCCAGCTGGTGGATGGCGCGCAGTACGCCGCCGAGGCGGACGCCAACCACCAGGGTGCCTACCGACTGGCCGCGACCCGCGGGCGCATACTCGATCGTGGGGGCGTGCCGCTCGCCGTGCCGAAGCCGGCCCGTCGCCTCGGTGTCGATCCCTCGTCCGTGCGCGACCCGCGCACGTTCGCGCTGGCCCTCTCGGATCATCTCGGCGGCGAACTGCAGCCCTGGCAGATCCGCGACGTCCTGCAGGCGGCCCAGACCTGGGCCCGGGACCGCGAGCGTGACCTGCCCCAGTACCGCATCCTGATGCCCTACGTGGACGACCCCGCCCTCGTGTCACGGCTGGATGAGCTCGCGAGCCTCTCGATCCGTCGCAAGCGGGCCGCCGGTGTCTGGGGTGCCGTCGTGCATCGCGAAGAGGGGCGCAGCTACCCGAACGGTGACTACGCCGCCCACGTGCTCGGCCAGATCCCCGCCGGGCCCGACCGTCCGGGCACGGGCGTCGAGGAGTGGCTCGACCCGCATCTGGCCGGCCGCGACCTCGAGATCACGATCACGCGAGACGCCCGCCGGCGGGGCGACGCCCAGACCCGCGGTGGGCCGCGGCCGTCCACCGCAGGCCGCGACGTGCGCCTCACCATCGACATCACCATCCAGCACATGCTCGAGCGCGCGATGGACGAGATGGTGCTGGAGCACGGGCCGCACCAGGCCGCGGGCGTGGTCCTCGACCCGCACAGTGGCGAGATCCTTGCCATGGCGAGTCGTCCGACGTTCGATCCCAACCGCAAGCCCGCCAATGCGAACCTCGCCATCCAGGGCCTCTACGAGCCGGGCAGCTTCTTCAAGCCCTTCACGGTGGCGTCGGCCCTCGGCCATGGCGTCGTGGAGTCCG
>JARGNS010000018.1:0-8430 GCA_029213105.1 Planctomycetota bacterium | reverse complement strand
ATCCTCGCCATGCCGCCCTCGCGCCTGTTCCGGCACGAGCGGGCGCTGATTCGGGACAGCCACGAGATCGGGGCCGGCACCGTCGTGCGCTTGATCGGCCACAGCTCCAACACGGGGGCCGCCGAGTTGGCCGATCGCCTCGGCTGCGAGCGCATGCGGGCCCTCTTCGAAGGGCTCTTCCCCGATCGCGATGGTGGTACCCGCAGCGGCCTGCCCTACGAGAAGCGTGGCGGTCCGCGGGAGTCCACCTGGCCCTGGTGGCGCGCGCACCGCGCCGCGTACGGCCAGGGCATCCGCATCACGCCGCTGCAGATGGCCACGGCGTTCGCAGCCTTTGCGCGCGACGACGCGCGCATCCCGCAGGTACGCATCGCGCTGGAGGACACGCGTCCCGTGGCCGCGGGGCCCGTCATCTGCCGCCCCGAGCATCTTGACGTCGTCCGCGCCGGCCTGCTGGCCTGCACGACCGAGGGCACCGCCGCGCGCGTCTTCGCCGGCACCCCCTTCGCCGTCGCGGCCAAGACCGCGACCGCCGAGCAGAAGGGCAGCCTGGACGGCCAGCCCGTCACCTTCGAGAACTGCAGCGTCACGGCCTACGCGCCGGCCGAGAACCCGCAGGTCGTCGTGCTCATGCTGGGCCAGGTCATGGCCGAACGCGGCATCTCCGGCGGGCGCGTCGCGGGCCCCTACGTGCGTCGCGTCCTCGAGGGCGTCCTGAACTACTGGCAGGCCCTGCCGGTGCCCGAGGCCCCGCGCCGGACGGCCGCGGCGGATGGGGGGGCGCGATGATGGCCGTCTCCGCACGCCCCCGCACGATCGCCGACCTTCAGGGCCTCCTCGAGGCCTCGGCGCCGGTTGCCCTCGACGGCAGCACCCCCCTCACGGGGTTGGCCGATGACTCGCGCTGCGTCCAGCCGGGCAGCGTGTTCTTCGCTCGCCGTGGGTCCCAGGACGACGGGGCGCGCGTCAGCGCCGACGCCCGCGCCCGGGGCGCCGCCGTGGTCGTCACCGACCAGGCGCCCGTCGAAGGCGAGCCTGCGCTCGTCGTCGCGGATGTGGATGCCGCCCTGCGTGCCAGCGCCGACGCCTGGTACGGCCGCCCCCAGGACGCGCTGGAGTTGGTCGGGATCACCGGGACCAAGGGCAAGACGACCAGCGGCGCCCTGACCGCGGCGGCGCTCGGGGCGTGGGGGCGGACGCTCTTCGGCACGATCGCCCACGATCTGGGTGCCGGGGTGGTGGAGCCGTCGTCCAACACGACCCCGGGCGCACTGGAGCTGCGCCGCCTGCTTGCGCGCGCGCGAGAGAACGGCTGTGACACCGCCGTCCTCGAAGTCTCCAGCCACGCCCTGGACCAGGGCCGCACCGTCGGCCTGCCCTTCGCCGTGGCCGCGTTCACCAACCTCGCCTCGGATCACCTCGACTACCACGGGGACCCGCAGGCGTACTTCGAGGCGAAGGCACGCCTCTTCTCGGGCCTCGCCGCGACAGGCACGGCCGTCCTCAACCGCGAGGATGCGTCGTGGAGCCGGCTTGCCGCGCGCGTCCAGGGCAGCGTGCTCACCTACGGCTTCACCGCCGAGGCCGACCTGCGGGCCTCCGACGTGGTGCTGGCGCCCGACGGTACCCGCTTCCGCCTCACGGTGGCCGGCGAGGGCGAGCGCGATGTGCAGACCCCGATGGTGGGCAAGCACAACGTCCTGAACATCCTGGCTGCACTCGGCGCGTGCGCCGGGTTGGGGCTGGATCCCATGGTGGCGGCCGATGGCGCCGCCGCGGTCGCGCTCGTCCCCGGCCGCCTCGAGCGCGTCGAGAGCCGGACCGACGTCCAGGCGTTCGTCGACTACGCCCACACCGAGGATGCGCTCCGGCAGGTGCTCGTGTTCCTCAACACGGTGGGCGCCGTGCCCGTGACCTGCGTCGTGGGCTGCGGCGGAGACCGCGACCGCAGCAAGCGCCCTCGCATGGCGCGCGTCGCCGTGGAGCTCGCCCAGGAGACGATCTTCACGAGCGACAACCCGCGTACCGAAGACCCGCTGGCGATCCTCGCGGACATGACCTCCGGTCTGTCCCCCGAGGAGCGCGAGCGGGTGACTGTGATTCCCGACCGGGCGGCCGCGATCGAGCACGCGGTCCGCATGGCTCCCCCCGGCGCGACCGTCCTGGTCGCGGGCAAGGGCCACGAGACCTACCAGATCATTGGAACCGAGAAGACCCCCTTCGACGACGCAGCCGCGCTGCGAGAGGCGCTGGCGGCCCGCGCCGAAGCCGGATTCGAGGGGCCTGAAGCCTGGGGTGCCTCCCAGGCATAGTGAGGAAGACGACGATGGACCCGATCCGATACAGCGACGTGCTACGAGCGACCGGCGGCGAGCCCACGGGCCCCGTGCAGGGGGACCCCCTCATCGAGGGCGTGACCACCGACAGTCGCGATGTGCCCCCCAACTCCCTGTTCGTGCCCCTGCGTGGCCCGCGCTTCGACGGGCATGCGTTCATGCAGCAGGCGTTCACGCGGGGAGCCTCCTTCTCGCTCGTGTCGGCCGACACCGCCGAGTCGCGCATCCCGCCGAACGCGATCGTGGTGAAGGACACCGTCAAGGCGCTCGGCGACCTCGCGCGCTGGCACCGCAGCCGCTTCGACGTCCCGGTGATCGGCATCACCGGCTCCTGCGGCAAGACGACCGTCAAGGAGATGCTGCGCCTCATCCTCGGCGAGGACGTCGTCGCGAGCCGCAAGTCCTACAACAACGAGATCGGCGTGCCGCTCACGCTGCTCCAGATGAACCGCACCACGCGCGCGGCCATCGTCGAGATCGGCACCAACGCGCCCGGTGAGATCGCCCACCTCGCGAGCATCGCGCGTCCCACGGTCGGGATCCTGACCAATGTCGAGGAGGCGCACCTCGCAGGCCTGGGCACGGTGCACGGCGTCATGCGGGAGAAGGCTGCACTGCTCGAGGCCCTGCCGCCGTCCGGCGCCGCGATCCTCAACGCCGACAACTACTACTGCCGCGAGATCATGGAGGACCTGAACAGCCACGCGATCACCTTCGGCCTGTGGGAGGACGCCGACATCTTCGGCTTGGAGCCGACCCACACCGAGGACGGCGTCGAGTTCCTGCTGTATGGCAAGATGCCTGTCGACCTGCGCACGCTGGGCATGCACAACGTGTCCAACGCCCTGGCTGCGATCGCCGCGGGCCTGTGGCTCGGCCGCGAGCCGACCGCCATCTGCGAGGCCTTGCGTCACTTCCGCGCGCCGGCCATGCGCATGAGCAAGGAAACCGTCGGTCCCGTCACGCTCATCAACGACGCCTACAATGCGAACCCGCGCAGCATGGATGCCGCCATCTGCGAGCTCGCCGCCCGCAGCTGCCGCGGCCGCCGCGTCGCCGTGCTCGGCGAGATGATGGAGCTGGGGGAGAAGACCGAGCGCTTCCACCGCTCGCTCGGCCGGAAGGTCGCCAACGAGGGCATCGACGTGCTCTGGGCCGTGGGACCGAACGGCGCGCGCATGGCCGAGGAAGCCCTGCGCCTCGGGATGCACGCCGAGTGCGTGCACTCGCACGCGACGATCGAGGACGCGCTCGACGACCCGGCCTTCGAGCCGCTACCGGGCGACGCGTGGCTCTTCAAGGCCTCGCGCAGCATGGCCCTCGAGCACCTGGCCGCCCAGGTGCGGGAACGCGCTGCGGCGATCGATCCGAGTGCCTACGACGCCATGCACCGCATGCAGCGTCGCCGGCGCTGACCTCCGGCCGCGATCTTCGTCGAGTCCCCTTTCCGCAGAGCCGAGGCGCACGTTGCTCTACCACCTCTTCAGCCAGTTCGAGGACGCCTTCTCCGGCGTCCGGCTGATCCAGTACATCACCTTCCGCGCGACGTTCGCGGCGATCTTCGCCTTCGTCGTGGCCACGTGGGTGGGGCCGGGCATCGTCGCGTCGCTGCGCAAGCGCAAGATCGCCGGGTACACGAAGACCGGGAGCGACGAGGTCGACAGCCAGCGCGACGCCAAGAAGGACGTGCCCACCATGGGGGGCGTGATCCTGCTGATCGGCGTGGCCCTCTCCGGCTTCCTGTTCGCACGTCTGGACAACCCCTACACCTGGGTCGTGCTGCTCGGTTTCCTGGCCTTCGGAGCGCTCGGCGCGGTCGATGACTGGCGCAAGCTGACCGACAGCCAGAGCCGCGGCATCAGCGAGAAGCAGAAGCTCGGTGGCCAGTTGGTCATCTCGCTGCTCGCCATCGGCACGCTCTACGCCCTGGGTTGCGCCCAGGATGGGCTCGATCCGTGGCGCATGCCCGGCATGAAGGAGAACCCGTACGCGCTGCGGTGGGTGAAACGCCATACGGTCGTGGAGGGGGAGTCCTGGAACTCCCTCGCCGACCGCTACCTGGGGGGCACACGACGCGCGGGCGAGATCGCCGTGCGCAATGGCATCGACCCGACCATGGCGCGCTCTGCGGCGGTCTTGAGTGCGGCGGCCGGGGGGGACCTCTGCGATCCGTCCGTGCCGGAGGCCGTCTACCACGCCCCGATCGTGGATCGTGAGATCGACCTGCCGGCCGCCTGGCCCGACGCGCGGGACCACCACCGTCACGACCTGCAGATTCCGATCAACAAGAAGTTCTGCTTCGACCTCGGGCTGCTGTTCATCCCGCTGGGCATCCTCGTGATCGTGGGGGCGAGCAACGCGGTCAACCTCACCGACGGCATGGACGGACTCGCGATCGGTACGACGGCCACCGTGGCGATCGCCTTTGCGTTCATCGCCTACGTGGTGGGGCGCGTGGACTTCTCTCAAGAGCTCTACCTCTTCTACGTGCCAGAAGGTGGCGAGATCGCCATCATCTGCGCGGCGCTCGTCGGCGGCTCCCTCGGCTTCCTGTGGTTCAACTGCTACCCGGCCCAGGTCTTCATGGGGGACACGGGCTCGCTCTCCATCGGGGGCATCCTCGGCCTGATGGCCGTGGCGCTGCGGCACGAGTTCACGCTTCTGCTCGCGGGTGGCCTCTTCGTGATGGAGGCCCTGTCGGTGATCTGGCAGCGCGTCTACTTCAAGGGCACGCGCCGCAAGGCCCGCAAGGCCGGTGTGGCCGAGGCCACCGGCAAGCGCTGGTTCCGCTGCGCCCCGTTCCATCACCACTACCAGATGGGCGGCATGCACGAGAGCAAGGTCGTCATCCGCTTCTGGATCGTGTCGGTCATCTGCGTGCTGACGGCACTCGCCCTCGTGAAGGTGCGCTGATGGCCGCGGCGGCACGGCCCGCGCCCCTGCCGCCCGTGGGTGACGTCCGTCACGCGGGCCACGTCGTCCTCTCCACGGCGCTCGGCCTGGTCGCCCTCGGCCTGGTGATGGTCTACTCCACCAGCAGCGCGTTGGGCGCCATCGAGGGCACGGCCCACACCGGCATGCTCGTGCGTCAGCTGCGCTGGGTCGTCCTCGGCCTGGGGGCGGCGTGGATCGCGGCGGCCGTGCCGCTTTCGTGGCTGCGCCGCGCGGCGGTGCCGGCGATGGTCGTGGCGAGCGTGCTGCTCGCCTTGACGCTGCTGCTCTCGCCGGCGGTCAAGGGCAGTCGGCGTTGGCTGTACGTCGCGGGGCTCTCCATCCAGGCCAGCGAACTCCTCAAGCTGGCAGTCCTGCTCTACCTCGCCGATCGCCTGGCGCGCCGGGACGCCGCCCAGGCGCAGGGGCTGAACCCACGCCTGTTGCCGGTGCTCGCGCCGGTCGGCATCGGCCTCGTGCTCGTGCTCGTCGAGCCGGACCTGGGCGCCTCCCTCTTCATCGCGGCGGAGGCGGTCGTGCTGCTCGGCCTGGCCGGGGTCCGGCCCACCCGCGTCCTGCCGCTGCTGCTTGCCGTCGTGCCGAGCGTGCTCTTCTTCGCGTACACGCGCTTTCCCCACGTGCGCAATCGCCTGCATCTCTACACCGCCGGGGCCGACCCGGGCACCCAGGTGCACGAGGCCCTCGTGGCGATCGGTTCCGGCGGCGCTCTCGGAAAGGGCCTCGGGCAGGGGGCGCAGAAGCTCGGGTACTTCTCCGAGGCGCACAACGATTTCATCTTCGCCGTCGTGGGGGAGGAACTCGGCTTCGTCGGCTGCGCGGCCGTCGTGCTCGGCTACATGGCACTGGCCTGGTACGGCCGGCGCGTGGCGTGGGGGGGGCGCGTGCTCGGCTCCTACGCGCTGTACCTCGCCGCGGGCGCGACGTTCATTGTCACGTTCCAGGCCTTGATCAACATCGCCGTCGTGACGGCGACCGCGCCCACGAAGGGTGTCTCGCTGCCCTTCATCAGCACGGGCGGCAGCAACCTGCTCATGGCGTGCACGTGCATCGGCCTCGTGCTGAACGTGGCCCGGCGTGCGGCGCGCGTGACCGAAGCGGATGGCGCCCCCGGGTAGGACCCGCCCGCAGCGGCCTGTCGCGTGGCGTCCGTCGCAGGATGCGACACGCCCGGGGAGGGGCCGCCTAGTGCCTTGCACGGGCCCCGGCTAGAATCCCGCTCGGACGTGAGAGTCCTGTGGAGGTCGGTGACCATGCGACGGTTCGGTTCCTTGTTCGGTGTTTGCGTACTTTCCTTCTCGCTTGCCGCCTGCGGTGGCGGGACGTCCGACAACACCCTGGCCACGGGGATTGGCGGTAGCAGCACGGGCAACTCGCGTACCTCCACGCCGCCCGTGGACCCGGTACCGACGCCGGGCGTCCCGCGGCAGGACGGCACGGCCACGGGCATGAGCGACCGCGAACTCGCCTTCGCCAGCGACCTCTTCGAGATCCTCAACGGGTACCGGACGAACAACGGTCGCTCGGCTCTGCAGTGGGAAGCGCCGATCACGGCCGTGGCCCAGGGCCATACCCGCTACCAGCAGGACATCGGCCAGCTGACGCATGCCGGCCCGCCCCCCTGCACGAACGCCGGCGTCTGCCTGGCCGAGCGCCTCACGGCCGGCAGCGTGGCCTACCTCAGCGCCGCCGAGAATGTCGGCCACTCCGGACGTACGGCCGCGGAGGCCATCGAGATCTGGATCGCTTCGCCGTTGCACAACGAGAACCTGCTCGCGACGGAATGGACCCATGTGGGCATCGGCTTCCGCGAGGGCACCGGTGGTGCGCCCAGCATGCCGGGCCCCTGGTGGACTGTCGTCCTCATCCGCAAGTAGCCCCCGGCCGACGACGCGCCATCCGATGTCCAACGCTCCCCACCGCCGCTTGCTGGCGTGGCAGCTCGCTCGCGGGCTGTCCGCCGAGACCATGGCCCTGACGCAGGATCTGCCGCTGGGCTATGAGGCCCTCGGTCGCCAGATCGACCGCGCAGCCGAGGCCACGTTGCGCACCATTGTCGAGGGCGCCGGTGCGCGACTCGAGGAGGAGCGCGCCGCGACGTTCTCCATGGCTCGCGGCGAGGTGACCGAGCTCGGGGCTTCCCTCGATGCCTTCGAGTTGCTCGGCCTCGGCGTGACCGACGACCTGCGTGATCGCGCCGATCGCATCGGGGAGTTGCTCGCCGGGCTCGTCGAGCGCGCGGAATCCCGCGCCGCGACGTAACAGGGAAGCGTGCGCTTGGCGGCGCCCGTGATACCACCGGAGCATGGGCGAGCGCACGGGCACCATCCTCTTCTCTGGCGGCGGAAGTGTCGGGCATCTGGCCCCCGGCTTCGCCCTCGCCGACGAGTTGACCGCCCGCGGGCTGGCCTGCCAGTTTGCGACCCCCGGCGAGGCGGTCGAGCGCGACTGGTTCGAGGGCCGGAGCGCCCCGCACACCCTGCCAGCGGTGCGGCTGCCGCGTCGAGCGGGCGCCCTGATGGCGTTTCCGTTCCGGTTCCGACGCTGCGTCCAGGGGGCGGCCGCCCTGCTTCAGCGGGAGCGCCCCGACGCGCTCGTGGCCCTCGGCGGCTGGCCGTGCGCGCCCGCCGCCTGGGCCGCCCGCGGGGTCGGGGTGCCGCTGGTGTTCCTGGTGCCCGATGCGATTCCCGGCCTCGTCGTGCGCAAGCTGGCGCGCCGGGCGGCGCGCATCTACCTGGCCGATGGGCGCGCCCAGGCGCACCTGGCCGGCCACCCGGGCTTGCGGGTGACAGGCCCCCTGCTGCGGCGCGAAGCCCTGGCGCTGCGCCGCGACCCCACCGTGTTCGGGCTGCAGCCCGGGCGGCGCACGCTGTTCGTGACGGGGGGAAGCCTCGGCGCCCAGCGCCTCTACGAGCGCTTCCTGGCCGGGCTCGAGGCCGCGGTCGCTGGCGACCCGGCGCTGGCGGACCGCATCCAGATCCTGCACGCGACGGGCAAGAGCGGCGCGGATCCGGCCGCCGTCTACGCCCGGCTGGGCATCCCCCACGCGGTCGTGCCGTTCGTGCAGGACATGGGAGCGGCCTACGGCAGCGCCGATCTGGTGCTCTGCCGCGCCGGGGCCAGCACCTGTGCCGAGGTGCAGGCG
>JARGNS010000017.1:12599-18486 GCA_029213105.1 Planctomycetota bacterium | reverse complement strand
GGTGCCGGCAAGACCCCGTCAATGGGCGCACCACGCGGTAGCATCCGGGCACCTCCCGGAGACCGTCATGGGCCGCATGTTCGAAAAGCGCAAGGAGACGATCTTCAAGCGGGCGGGCCGCGTGTCCAAGCTGTTCGCCCGCATCTCGCGCGAGATCATGATGGTCGTGCGGGCCGGCGGCCCGAGCCCCGAGGCCAACCCCGCGCTGCGTCGCGCCATCCAGAACGCCCGCGCCGCGAACATGCCGAAGGACAAGGTCGAGAACGCCATCCGCAAGGCCTCCGGCGCCGATGCGATCCACTACGAGGAGGTCGTCTACGAGGGCTACGCGCCGCACGGCATCGCGCTGTTGATCGTGACGGCCACCGACAATCCCACGCGGACGGTGGCCAATGTCAGGATGATCCTCAACAAGAACGGCGGCAACCTCGGCGCGGCGGGCAGTGTCGGGTTCCAGTTCCAGCGCATGGGCGTGTTCCGCCTGAACGCCGAGGGGCTCGATCCGGACGAACTCGAACTCGAGCTCATCGACCACGGCCTCGAAGACATGCTCGAGGGCGAGGATGACGACGGGAACGCACAGCTGATCCTGCGCTGCGGCTTCGCCGACGTCGGCAGCCTGCAGCGCGAGCTTGAAGCCCGGGAGATTCCCGTCGCCCTGGCGGGCATGGAGTACGTCTGCCTTGCGCCCGTGCCCCTGGGCGCCGAGGAGGAACGCGAGATCCTCGAGCTGGTCGATGCGCTCGAGCAGGACGACGACGTCCAGCGGATCTTCCACGCGCTCGCCTGAACCGGCGGGGGGCTTCTCCGATCGGGGTATCGCCGCGGCCATCTGGCCCTACAATCCGGGCATGGCTCGACCTGCTCCTCTCCGACTGCTGATCGCCGCCATGGCTGGCTGCCTGCTGGCCGTCTTGAGCGCGGATCACGCCCATGCCGGGGGCTTCAGCCTCAAGAAGATGGGGCGCAGCTTCGAGAAGCGCATGGAGAAGACCCACGCGCGCGTTCGCAAGCACGCCAAGCGCAGTGGCCGGCGCATCGAGAAGCACGCCAAGCGCGTGGGCCACTCCATCGAGCGGACGGCGGAGTCCGCGGCGCGGCACACGAAGCGCAGCTTCGGGTTTGCGGCACGGCAGGGCCGCAAGGCGAAGGCCAGCGCGGCCGCCACGGTGAGCAAGAGCACGAGCAAGGCCGCCCCGGCCGCTCCCTGCTGAGGCTAGGCCCGCGGGCGCCGGTGGCGCCGCGAACCGCTCCATCCAGCGCTGGGGCACGAGCGCACCTCGTCTGCGGAAGGCGCTATCCTCCGGAGGACCTGCAGGGGGAAGTGTCGTGGGGCTCGATCTGGATCCGATGAGCAAGCCGCGCCCCGGCCATGAGGCCGAGTTCCGCAAGCTGTTCAACCGCATCATGAGCTTCGCCGACGAGCGTGACATGACGACGGAGCTGGAGCGGGTCCAGGCGATCTCGGTCGTTCCCCATGCCACGGCCGAGGTGCCTCGCGTGGGGTACGACGACGTCGCGACCCAGACGGCGCGCGACCGCTACCGGGAGGCCGAGGATCCCGACATGTCGGAGGAGGCCTACCTCGAGAGTGCCCACGGCGTCTGGCTGCTGGAGTTGGTCCCGGTCAGCGACGGGTTGCCCTACTACTCGAACTCGGGTCTGGGACTTGCGAGCCGCCTGAGCTTCCGGGGCGAGTGCCTCGTCGCCGAGGACGTTGTCGAGGCACTCGAGAACCCCTACCTCCTCGAGCGCCTCCATGAGCCGATGCTCGCCGACGAGCTGGCGGCCGTGGGGGCGGAGCTGGCGGAAGAGGCCCGGCGCCTCGCGGGGCTCCACGGAGCGGAGTCCCTGCTGACCTGCCGGGAGCCGCCCGAGGACGTTGCCGAGGATTCGGATCCGCGGCATGTCGTGCACGTCCTCGCCTCGGCGGCGCGCTGGTGCGCATGGTGGTCCTCGCGTGGGCACGGCATGGAGCCGTCGTACTAGCGGCGGCCAGACGCGGATCCAGCAGGGTGGCGTCTCGGCGTCGATGACCCTGGCGCGCTCGCAGGCGGTCCGAGGCCTGTGCGGAGCGCCGCGTCCGATCGCCGTGCTTCGGATGCCTGCGCAACAGTCCGCAGCGTTTGGGGCCCCAGGCCCAGGCCGAGGGCTTCTGGGGCCACCAGGCTGGCGTTTGCGGGGCGAGGGGCGTGGCACGACGCGTGCGGGTCGGGGCGCGGAGGTCCCCGATGCGCACGCCCCGTCTCCTCACGACCCTTGGCATGGTCTTGCTGTTCCTGGTTCCCGCTTGTGGCGGGGGGTCGACGACGCCGCCCACCGTGGCGGGCCCCGCGATCCAGGACATGAACCCGGCGAAGGGTTCGACCCTCGGGGGCTACCCGGCCGTCAGCACCGCACCGGGCTTCCGCGCCGGGGGGGCCAATCTCGTGACGATCGGAGGCACGTCGGCGCCGGGCGTTGTCAGGGTCCCCGACCCCCGGATCGAGTGCGCGGTGCCGCCTGGCACCGTCGGCGGGGCCGACGTACGCGTGCAGAACGACGCCGGCGGCCACACCCGTGCCGATTTCTTCACCTACATCCCGGCGCGATTCGATCTGCGTCTGAACACGGATCCGGTGGGCATGGACTTCGCCGAGCTCACGGATGTCTGCTGCAGCGGTGACGTGATCTACGCGGTCTGGAGCGACTACCGCAACACCACGGGCGGCGGCCCGGACGTGTACTTCAACCGCTCGCTCGACGGCGGGACGACGTGGCTCGCGAGCGATGTACGTGTCAACCAGGACGCCGCCGGCAGCGCGTATCACGGCAACGCGCGCCTCTGCTGCGCGGGGATGACCGTGTACGTCGTCTGGGAAGACGGCCGCACCCCGCCGCCGCCGAACACGGGGGTCTCCCGGGACATCTACTTCAACCGCTCCGACGATGGGGGACTCACCTGGCTCGCGCAGGATGTGCGTCTCGACTCCGGCGTGGCGGGTGCCGTCAACTCGGTCTGGCCGGACATCTGCTGCCAGGGCACAGATCTGCACGTCGTGTGGCGCGAGGACGACACGAACGGCGTGCACTACCGGGGCTCCCTCGATGGCGGCACCACGTGGACGGCCGGTGGCAGCGTGAAGCTCGACACAGGCCCTGCCGGGGGGGGGACGACGGACTGGCCGCGCATCTGCTGCAGCGTGGATGGCGTCTACGTGGCATGGACCGAGTCGGGAAACGGGAACGTGGACATCGCGTTCAACCGCTCCCTGGACCGCGGCGTGAACTGGCTGGCCCAGGCCCTGCGCCTCGATCGCCGGCCGGCCGCCGGGGCCTCTCGGTTCGGCGAGGGCTACACGGGCGGCATCTGCTGCGACGGACTCAATGTCCATGTCGTCTACGCGGATGATCGCGACGGCAGCGGCAAGGACGAGTCCGACATCTACCTGCAGTCCTCCGTCGATGGCGGTACGACCTGGCTCGTGAACGATGTACGCGTGAACCGGGGGACACCCGGAACGCAGGAACTCATGCGAGCCGATGTGTGCTGCCGGGGCCCGGCGGTGCATGTGGTCTGGCGCAATGCCACGGTCAACTCCAGTGTCGAGGCCAATAGCTCTTCCGATGGCGGGGCGACCTTCCTCGCACAGGATCGCGTCTTGGCGGGGCCGAATCCCGAGGCGACCGGCGCACGCGTGGCCTGCCTTCCCGACGGGCGCGTACTCGCGGTGTTCAATCAGGCCGGCGCCCAGTTGGTGCAGTCGTCGGACGGAGGGGTGACGTGGGGCAGCGCCGTGCCGTGCTCGGCGAACCAGACGCGCTTCTCGGGCCACCTGCGCGTGGACTGTGGACGCGTGCTGATCGGACTCGGTGATGGCGTCGACACCTTCCTGACCCTCTTCGACCAGTAGGGCCTCGCGCGCTGGCCGGATGCGGGGATCGGAAACCGCGCCTCCAAACGCTACACTCCTGCGACCCGACCCGGAGTGCTGCATGCGTGCCGACCGCCCTGACGCCATCGCCCAGATGATGGATCGCATCCTCTCGTACTGCCGCTCCCAGGCCTTGGGTGCTGTGGCCCGCTTGGGCGTGCCCGATCAACTCGTCGAGGGGGCGCGCCCGGCGGCCGAGCTGGCCGCGGCGACGGGTGCGGACCCTGAGGCCCTGCGGCGGATGCTGCGTGCCTTGGCCGTCGAGGGGGTGTTCGAGGAACAGGCCGATGGGGCGTTCGCGCTGACGGAGTTGTCCGAGGGGTTGACGACCGATCACCCGCGGTCGCTGCGGTGGTTCGCCGCGTCGATGTGTGACCACGCCCACTGGACGCCGTGGGGCAAGGCCCACGATGTGGTGGTGGAGGGGCGCAGCCAAACGGAGAAGGTGTTGGGCGCGAGTCCATGGGAGTACCTCGCAGGCAATCCCGAGGAGGCCGGCCGCTTCGGTGAGGCCATGTCGAGCATGAGCCGCCAGGCCATCGCTGGCATTACCGCACACTACGACTTCAGCGGGTTCGAGCACCTCGTGGACGTGGGGGGCAATCGCGGCACGCTACTGCTCGATGTCCTCGAGCACACGGACAAGCCGCGCGGAACGATCTTCGACTTGCCGCCGGTAATCGAGGTCGCGCGCGGCGCGCTAGCGGGCCACGCCCTGGCGACGCGCATCGACCTCGTCGCGGGGGACTTCTTCGAGTCCGTCCCTGCCGGCGCGGATGGCTACATCCTCAAGCACATCCTGCACGACTGGCCGGATGACGACTGCCTGCGCATCCTGCGCGCCATTCGCAAGGCCATCCGCGACGATGGGCGCTTGCTCGTGTTCGACGCGCTGCTCGTGCCGGGCGCACCGCCGTGGGCCTATTGGCTGGACGTCCACATGCTCGTGCTTCAGGACGGCAAGGAACGCTCCCCCGAGGAGTTCAAGGCCCTGTTCGCCGAGACGGGGTTCGAGTTGACGCAGGCGATCCCGATTCCTGCCCCGGTGGCCATCATCGAGGCGCGCCCGGTCTGATCCCGAGCCCCGGCGTCGAGCCGGCGAGCGGAGTCCCGATGACGAACAAGGCTGTCCACCTGCTCCTGGGCTTGACCCTCCTGCTGTGGCCCGCGCGCGCTGCGCACTCCGGCGACGTCGTCGGTGGGGGCTTCGAAGAGCCCAAGAAGGCAAGGCACGGCGTGCCGGTCGAGCCGCCGGGAATCGTGATCGAGGGCTCCGCGCGGCGGGTGACGCGCTTCGTCGGGCCTGGAGCGCACGAGCGGGCGCTGGCGCTGAAGTCCGGCGTGGCCATCGCTGCGACGGTCAGCGTCCCGAAGCCGCCGGCCGTGAAGAAGCTCGCGCCGGCGGGTTGGTACGGCGTGGCCTCCGTCGACATCCTCGGCCTGACGGCCAAGGGCCGCGGCACGCTGGAACTCGCCGTCTTCCTTGCAGGCAAGAAGAAGCCCCTCGGCACGGCCTCGGCCACCGTCAGCGCTCCGGCGCCGCGGGGCGGGCGCACGACCACGCGTACGGTCGTGGAGCGGCTCTGGGTGAAGGTGCCTTCGAAGGTGTTCGCGGGGCTCGTCGGGGAGGCGCTGACGCTGCGCGTCAGCGCGGCGGGCACGGGGCGCATCGCGATCGATGACCTGCGCTTCGAGCGCTTCCACGACGAGCCGACGCGCGGCCTCGTCGGCAAGCCCAACGGCAAGAACGGTCCCGACCTGCTGGCGTGCGGTGCGCTCGGCTTCACCGGGCTGACCGAGCACCTCAACACGGCCTTCTCGTTGCTCGACATCCGCGAGAAGGGTCCGGCCGCCAAGGCTGGCCTGCGGCGCTCGGATCTGGTCGTGGCGATCGACAGTGCGCCGCTGGCACCGTCGAGCCTCGCCGCCGGTCGCGCCTGGTTCACCGACAGCCACGAGGCCGCCCTCGGACG
>JARGNS010000017.1:704-12589 GCA_029213105.1 Planctomycetota bacterium | reverse complement strand
CTGATGGTGTTGCGTGACAAGGGGTTGAAGACGCTCGAGGTGAAGCTGCCCACCAAGACCGGCTTCGCGGCGACGTTCCCCTTCGAGGACGACCTCGCCGGGCGCCTGCACGCGGACACGCTCGCGTGGGTGGCGGGCAACCAGAAGAAGAACGGCGCGTGGCCGGGCTCCACGGCCGTCAACCCGTTCATGGCCGGACTCGCACTGCTCGGCACCCGCGACCGCAAGCATCGCAAGGCCCTGCGGGCGCTGGTCGACTGGATGCTGAAGACGAACCCGACCGCGGCCGCGACGAAGGGCTTCTCGTATTGGTCGATCGCCTACCAGGGCATCTTCCTGTGCGAGTACTACCTGGCCTCGGGCGACAAGCGTGCGCTCGCCTGGATCGAGGATGCGATCGCCTGGCTGCCCTCTACGACCCACGAGTCCAAGTGGGGCATGCAGGCCTTCGGCCACAGCCCGAAGGGGCTGCCGTACGGCAAGAAGGCCCTGATGGCGCCCTGTGCTCATCTGCTGGTGTTCGATGCACTCGCCGAGCGCTGCGGCGTCAAGAGCAAGGTCTGGAAGCACATCGCGCCCTACGTGATGCACAGCTGGTCGGATCCCAAGAAGGGCGGCCACGGCGGCATGGGCTACAACGCCTCCGCCAAGGACACGGCCCAGTTCTGGTCGCGTACGGGGCTCACCGCCCTGGCCTTGAAGCTGCGCGGGCATCACACCCGGATGCAGAAGGCGCTTACGGCGATCATGGTCGATCGGCATCCGTGGATGCTGAACAGTCACGCCTACGGGGAGCCCGGTGCCGCCCTCGGGTTGATCGGCCTCGCGTACGTCGATCCCAAGGGCTTTGCGGCGGTCATGCCGCAGTGGCGCTGGCGCTTCCTCGCCGCCTGGCAGCCCGGCTTCGGGCTGCGCTACTCCTCGCCCCACATGGGCGCCCCCTACATGGGGGAGGAGGCGATCGTGAACCCGGCCTACGCCGTGCTGTTCTCGGTGCGCAACCAGGGGCTCGTGATCACGGGCGCCGCGCCGAAGCGTTGGCTCGCGGGACGCTAGCCGTCACCCGATCAGGACTGCACGCAGTCCCGGACGTAGTCCTCGACGCGCTTCTCCGCGCGCCAGCCGAGCGCGCCCGCGTTGCCGGTCTCGAGCGGTGCGTCCATGCGGTTGCCTTCGCGCTCCGGAAGCATCGTGATGTCGCCGCCGAACATCTGCGCGATCTCGAGGACGGAGTAGCTCTCCTCCGCACCGAGGCCGAACTCGTCGCCCTGGCCCTGCTCGCCGATGAGTACGAGGCCTCGCACGATGTCGTCCACGTGCGTGAAGTTCCGGCGCTGGGTACCCGGGGCGACGACCGTCAGGGGCTCGCCCGCCTCGCGCTGCCGGCGGAAGACCCCGAGCACGGTCGCGTAGGAACCGGCCGTGATCTCTCGGGGCCCGTACACGTTGTAGAAGTACGTGATCGCGTACTCCAGCCCGAACCAGCGGCCGTAGTTGACGACCAACTCCGAGTTGATGGCCTTCGACCAGGCGTAGGGGCTCTGGTGGCGGCCGCTGCCGCCGTCGGCGAACTTCGTGCTCGAACCGGCGTAGACGAGCTTGGCTTCGTGCGCGCGGCAGTACTCGATGACGGCGGCCGAGCCGTGGACGTTGAGGTCCCAGACGAGTGCCGTGTCGTGGAAGCTCTGCTCGACCCGGGAGTACTCCCCCAGGTGGAACACGAGGTCCGGGGCGTCGGGCAGGAGCGAGGCGATGTCCTTGGTGTGGCCCTCGACGTAGGTCACTCCGTCGACGTGGTTCTCGCGCGACCCCGTGAAGTAGTTGTCCAGCGAGGTGACGGCGTAGCGGCCACTGGCATGCAGGGCCTCGCAGAGGTGGCTCCCGATGAAGCCGGCGCCTCCGGTGACCACCACTTGTCGTTGCTGCATGGCCTGGGCCTCACGAGGTCGGGCCGGGCCGGACCGTACGACGGAGCGGCCCGCGTGCGGGCGTAGGGGGAGAGCCCGTGGCAGGAGGACCTCGCGGGGCCGCCCGGGCTCCAGGGGACGTGCCTGGGGCTACGCCTCGCCCTCTTCCTCTTCGGGCTTGTCCAGGTAGCGGGCGGCGATTTCCTCTTCGGACTCGCGCTCACTGGGATCCAGATCCTTCTGGGCCCGCTTGGCAGCAGCCTTCTCCCGGCGCTTCTGTTCCTTGCGCTTCTGGCGCGCGCGCTTCTCGTAGGTGTCGCCCAAGGTGGACCTCCGCTGGATGTGCGCTCCGAACGCGCACGGCCTCACAGGATACGGAGATCGGAGCACCCGTCGCCGGATGGCGGGCCGCTTTTCGGCTTCTCCGTGCCCAGCGCCATTTGCTGGGGATGGGCCGGGCGCGGAGCGCCCCGTCCGGGGCCCGTCAGCGGGCGTACGTGAAGAGGGCTGAAAGGCCGTAGTCGGTGCCTGCGGCCTGATTCAGCGCATTCTGGATCTTGACCATCACGCGCGGCGTCAGGCGTCGGCCGCGGACGGCGCGGCTCACCATTTTGTGGGTGATCTGCTCCGTCGAGGCGGCGACGAGGTCGTGCTTGGTCAGCTCGTGGGTGATGAGGAGGTCGCCCAGGGGCTGCGGGCCGAGGTCGCGTTCGATGTCCATGGGTGGACTGTAGCCCCGCCGCGGGGCCGGGGCGCAGGCTCCCAGAGGCGCTAGACCCGCAGGATCTCACCCTTGAGCGAGTAGCAGATCATCAGCACTTCCTGCTGCTCGCGCTCGCCCACCTCGTTCTTGGCCAGGGCGGCCATGATGTCGTCGATGACGGCGAGGTACTCCTGCTCGCTGACGTTCATGCCGCGATGCGTGTCGAGCATGTTGCGGCCCGTGTACGCCTGGGGGCCGCCGGTGCCGGCGCAGATGAACTCGGTGACAAGCTGGATGACCGCGGCGCGATCGCTGTCCACGTAGCGGGCCTTCACGAGATCGTTCTGTTTGTGGTTGTCGAAGATGTCGCCGGCGATGGCGCGGATCTTCTCCTCGCCACCAAGGCGCTCGTAGAGGCTTGCGTCGCTCATGGTTCGGACTCCGGGGGTGGGGTACGGGACGAGGCCCCACTCTAGCGGGTCGGGCGGAGCGGAGAAAGGCCCGGGGGCCGCCCCCTCAGCGCCCTCCGGTCCCGTCGGCCGCCCCGCGGCCTGCCTCGCCGGGCGGCTTGCCGAGGCCGCCTTCGTCGAGGCGGACCTCATCGAGGATCTCGAGCGCCGCGATCTTCCAGCGGCCGTCGACGGCGACGACCGTGATGTGGCCGGTGTACTCGTTGGTGCGCTGGTGGGAGTGGCCCCAGTGTCCGACCTTGCCTTCGACCCGCCAGCGCGCGTGGACGGTGAACCAGGCCGCGTCTTCGGCCTCCGAGGGCAGCACCTCGGCGTCCACGATCTCCGTCTTCTTGACCTTCGCCACGGCGCCGCCGGCCTCCTGGAGGATCATGCTTCGGTGGATGTCCAGGTAGAGGGAGGGAAGCAGGGCGCCCGTGACGCTGCCGGCGAGTTGGTCGTAGACCGCCTCCTCCGTCTCGCCATCCAGGGCCGCGTAGGTTCCGCGGTGCAGCGACGCGAAGATGGCCAGGGCCTCGTCGTCCGGTGGCCGGGCCGCAGGGCGACCCCACGGGCGCTCGACCTCGACCCGCGCGACGGGCCAGGCGAGGGCGGCCAGCAGCAGCGTGCTCGCGAGTAGGGCCGCTCGGTGTCGACCCGTCAGGCGGGAGCGCAGGAGCACCATGCCCAGCAGGCCCAGCAGCGCGAGTCCGAGTGAGAGCAGCGGGAGCACCAGCTGCGGTGGCCGAATGGGGGGCGGCAGGACGACGGGCCCCGGGTCGGCAACGTCGCGCGGCCGATGCCAGATGAACTCCGGTTCGGATGGACTCAGGGCGAAGTAGCGGCTCTCGCCGTAGGCCTCGCGCTCGACGGCGATGTCGTCGAAGAGGTAGTTCGTGTCCTCGGCGTAGCGGGTCCATGCGATGCCGACCTGCTTCGGGGGGATGGCCGTCGGGACGCGCATCTCGAGGGTGGCGTAGCGCCACGTGAAGCCATGGTCCTGGAAGCCCTCCACCGTGGCCTCCCCGAGAGTGGCCCTGGCCGGGACGCCGTCCACGTGGACGCGCAGCCAGCCGGCGAGCTTGCGCTCCAGCAGGGTGCGGTGGCCTGGGGCGATCGTGCCCTGGAAGGGGAGGTCACGCGGTGCGATGCCCACCCAGTCCCGGATCACTCCGACTTGCGCCACGATGCGGATCGTCGTGAGGCGGTCGCTGATCGTGATGCTCAGGTAGGCGGGGGGCGGCGTGTGCGCGAGTGCCGTGCGCTGTCGGTGCCCCAAGAGGACCCCAAGGACGAGCAGACCCAGGATGGTGACGCGCAGCACGCGGCCATCCTACGAGCGCGGAACCGGGGCGCGGGCGGCTGATTCGAGGGCGGGCCCTACCTGTATGATGCCGCCGGAGGATGTTGATGCTGCGACGACTGCTGCTTGCTTCGCTGTGCCTGCTGTTGGCCTCGGCGGTCCTGCCGATGCGCCCCAGCGTGGGCGACGAGGGCGCGCAAGGCGGAGGCGCCCTCGCAGGTCCCCACGCCCTCGACGACGGCATGACCCTCGCGCGGGAGGAGCTACGCACCGGCAGCGCCAAGAAGGCGTTGGCCGCCTTCAAGACGTTGCTCGCCGGGCACAAGGACAAGGACTACGCCAAGGCGCGACGCCAGGAGATCGAGGAACTCCTCCTGCATCTCGCCTGTGGGGTCGAGCACAAGCGCCCGAGGGTGAAGGACCTGCTGAGCGGGAAGCTCCAGTCCTGGTCGCCCGAGAAGGGCCGGATCAAGATCACCTACACCCCCAGCAGCATCAAGGACCTCGACAAGCACGGCGGGCTCGTCCACCTGCCGGCACGCATGAGTGGCCCGTTCACGCTCGAGATCCAAGGCTCGTCGTATCCGCGCCTCGAAGGCAAGGCGCCGGTCATCCAGTTCGGCGGGGATCAGCACCCCGAGACCGGCCGGGTCCAGAACTGGCGCGTCGAGTTCGGCGCGCCCGTGCCCAAGGGACGCACCACCAAGGTCACGACCGAGATCATCCACTCCGACGGCGGCAAGGAGAGCACCCTCGTCACCAAGACCGGTACGTTCAGCAAGCCCGACAAGCCGTACAAGGTGAGTCTCAAGTCCACCAAGACGAAGCTCACGGCCGTCCTCGGCTCGCGCACGGCGGCCTACGTCAAGAAGGGCTCGGATGAGTGGGGGTACCTCGCCTTTCGTGCGGACGGCTGGACCCAGATCAAGCTGAGCGGCACGATCGAGACCCACTGGATCGAGTCGCGACTCGCCGAGGTCTTCCGAGGCACGCTGCTCGAGTTCGAGAAGGGCTACGACGCGTCCGAGCACGTGCCGGAGTGGCTTGGGGATCCGCTGGACCGTGATGAGTCCAAGCCCGACCGCAAGCCGGTGGATCTCGTCGCCGCCTTGAGCCCGAAGGAGTACGACGCCTACCTCGAGGTCGACAACGACATCCGCATGGAAGAGTGGGACCGTGCGTTGGCGGGGATCCCGAAGGCGGCGCAGGCGGGCGTGAGCGAAGCCACATGCGAGTGGCTTCGTGCCCAGGCCTACGAGTCGCAGAACCAGTTGGACGCGGCACTCGAGCACCTGACGAAGGTCGTGGCCCTGGAGCCGGAGTTCCTCGATGCCGTGCTGATGCGCGGTTCGATCCTCCGCAAGCTCGGGCGCTACGACGAGGCCCTGGCGACCTTCCAGCGCGCGACCGGTGTGTACGCGCAGATCCCGAGCGCCTACGCCGAGGCGGCCTCGGCCATGCTCTACGCCGGCCGGCCGGAGGATGCGGCGGCCCTCACCCGCGCGGCGGCACGCAATGGGGTGTACTCGCCGCAGCTGCTCACCCTGCGTGACGCCCTGCAGAAGGTCGTCAACGGGCCCAAGTGGACGAAGCGCTTCGAGCAGAAGTCGCAGAACTACCACGTGATCTCGAACATCGACCGCGTCATCTGCCGCGAGGCGTCGAAGCTCCTCGAGGAGTCGTTCGAGGCCTTCCGCCAGAAGCTCGGCTTCGTCGAGCGCGACAAGACGCGCCTGTTCAAGGTCTACCTCTTCAAGACGCAAGAGGGCTTCATGGGCTACATGGGGCAGCTATCGGAGTTCATGGGCAAGCCGACGGACAAGGCTGCCGGCCTCTACACGCCGCTGCTCAAGCAGCTCCTGATCTGGGAGCAGCCCCGGCGAAGCGACATGCTCGAGACCATCCGCCACGAGGGCTTCCACCAGTACCTCGACCGCGTGATGGCGAGCCCGCCCGTGTGGTTCAACGAGGGCATGGCCGTCTATCACGAGAACGGCAAGAGCGTGGACGGCAAGATGACCTTCGGGCACATCCAGCGCAGCTACGTGCGGCTCCTGAGCAACCGTGGCTTGATGCCCATCAAGAAGTTCCTGACCTCGGGCCCCGGCCTCTTCTACGAGGACGGCCACCGCAGCTACGGCCAGGGCTGGCTGCTCGTGCACATGATGCAGCACACGACGCCCGAGTATCGCAAGCGCTTCCAGGACCTCATGGACGGCCTCAAGGGTGGGAACTCGTTCGCGACGGTGAAGCGCGTACTGCCCGACTCCCTCCTTCCGCAGCTCGAGAAGGACATGCGTCTGTACCTCGAGAAGCTCGAGAAGCAGTAGCGCGCGCGGCGCCGACGACGCTCGAACGAGCTGCCCGCGCTCCGGATGTTGGCGCGGATTCACAAGCGTCGTCGCGCCGGCCGATTCGACCGCTTCGGTCGGGTGAGATGTTGGTTGCCACCAGGCGCGCGCGGGTCCGTTTGGCTACCGCATGCCGTGTTCGCGGCCCGTCTTCCAATCGGTGTCCGGGCCGTAGCGGCGCCCGATGGTGAGAGCCGCGGCAAGCTTGTTTCCACTCTCCCGCGGTGGCAACGCAACGACCGGGACGCCCTCCCCAAGGCGGTCGAGACGCCGCGCTACGTCGGCCGGAAGCGGGTTTAGGAAGAGGGCACGATGTGGCCTTGCGCGTCGTCTTCATTCCTGCGCGTTGGCGCAACCCACGGACGGATCGTCATGCTTCTCGACCACCCTGCCCGTCGCTCCTTCTGGGCGCGACCTCTCCTCGGTGTCGCCCTGCTTGCAATCCTTGCCGCGTGCGGCGGGGGCGGAGGAGGCGCGGACCTCGCGGGGGGTGGGGGCAGTACGGGCGTCGGAGGGGGTGGCGATCCCACACCGGTCGGGCGTGACTTCGATGTGCAGTTCGAGCGTGGACCGATTCCCTACGCGGTGCGGGCGACCCTGGCGCTCACCGAGCCCGAGCCCATCGAGCGCGTGACGTTCACCGTGCAGACCAAGCCCGGCAACGCGGCCGCTGACGTCCGCGTCACCTACGCGCGCTCCTTCTTGGATCGCACCGGTGCCCTCGATGAGGTGAACGGGGAGGTGGTCTTCACGGTTTTCGGCCTCTACCACGAGTACGACAACCAGGTCCTCGTCGACGTGGAGTTCGCGACTTCCGCGCCGCTCTCGAACACCTATGTCGTGAACACGCTCAACGATCCGCCCCAGGACCCGCCGGACGGGATCGACGTGCAGTCGCTCCAGGCGGGACTCGACGTGAGCTACATGTTCATGCAGCGCTTCACCGGCCCCACGATCGTCGACATCGACGGCGAGGTGCGCTGGTTCGCGCCGACCCTGGCCGACATCGTGTTCCCGCGTGCCTGCACGCCCGAGGGCATCGTGCTGGGGGCACTCAACTCGAACGCCATCTACAACGTGGACTGGCTAGGCTCCGTCACGCGGAACGTGATGAGTGATCCCCGTTGCACCACCTCGCACCACAACATCGAGCCGGGCAAGACCGGTTTCCTGAACACCGTGGCCTTCGTGGATGGCGCCATCGATCGCCCCGAGTCCGTACTGGCCGAGATGACCCAGACGGGCACCATCACGAAGCTCTGGGACTTCGACCAGATCTTCTCGGCACGCATCAGTGGCTTCGGCGAGGATCCGTCGACGTTCGTGCAGAACGGCGTCGACTGGTTCCACATGAACTCTGCCGTGTACGACGCCACGGACGACAGCGTCATCGCTTCGAGCCGTGAGAACTTCGTCGTGAAGGCCGACTACGAGACGGGTGCCATCCGCTGGATCCTCGGCAACCCCGGCAAGCTCTGGTACACGGCCTACCCCCTCAGCTTGCAGCCCCTGGCACTCACCGTGATCGGCGACGCGCCGATCGGGCAGCACTCCCTGTCCATCAGTGCGGATGGTGAACTTCTGACGTGCTTCAACAACGGGCTTGGCAACACGAACCTCCCGGACGTGGGGGACTCGCAGGGCTACAGCAAGGTCAGCGTGTACCGGATCGACGAGACGCTCCGCACGGCCACCGAGGTGCTGAGCCTCGACTTCGCTGAAGCCTTCTATTCGCCCATCTGCTCGAGTGCCTACCGCACGGCGGGCGGCAACATGCTGGTCACGTTCTCGGCACCCGACGACAACTCGCCGCCCCGCCTCTTCGTGGTCAACGACGCCGGGGAGGTGCTCTTCGAGGCGTTCGCGGCGGGGGACGGCTGCGCGGCGGCCTACGCCACCCAGGAGTTCGAGCTCAGCGGGCTGCTGATCGACTAGCCGCCGCCCGCGGGCCGGCTTGGACCTATCCTGGGGCCTCCCTCGGAGGTGTCCCCATGCCCACGTCGTCCATCTGCCCGCACTGCGAGGGCGAGGCCCTCTACCGACACCGGCACGTCGCGGCGGGGGCGGTGCGTGGGGTCAGCCTGCTGCCCGACCTCGGGAGCTTCGCCGTCTACGCCACGATGACGGTGGTCGTTTGCCGTGATTGCGGCCTCATGCGCTTCTTCACCGACAAGGATGCCCGCGCCAACCTGGAGTCGTCCTCCGCCTGGACCCGCATCGGGCGCTCGAAGACGAGCGACTGAGGCTCGCCAAGGCGCATGCTCGGCGTAGCCCCAACGCGGAACCTGTGCGCGGGTCGCTTCGGGGGGGGCGCGATGGCCCCGAAGGTGCTCATCGACGCGGAGTGATGCCAGGGCATGGGGGTGCCAGCGGTACTCTCAGGATGTGCCGCCCGCCGACCTCCCTGCCGATGCGACCGATGCCGTGCGCGAGCCGCGGGCGATGTGCCCGCGCTGCGGGCGGCCCGAGAGCGTGTGCTACTGCGCGGCGTTGACGACGATCGAGACGCGCACGCGCATCGTGATCCTGCAGCATCCGCGCGAGCGCGGCATGCCCATCGGGACGGCCCACATGGCGCAGCTCTGCCTGCCGAACGCGAGCCTGCATGTGGGGACGGCGTGGGATGGGAGTGAGGTCCTCGCGGCGGCCTGCGGAGATCCCGAGCGGCCGCCGATCCTGCTCTACCCCGGGGAGGACGCGACCGACATCCTCGCGGAGCCGCCGCCTGCCCCGGTCACCCTGGTGGTCGTGGATGGGACCTGGTCGCAGGCCAAGACCCTGGTACGCGACAATCCCGGGTTGGCCGCCCTGCCGCGCTACGCGTTCACGGCCCCGGCCCCGTCCAACTACCGCATCCGCCGGGAGCCGAGCGCCGCCTACGTGTCCACGCTCGAGGCGCTGATGCACGTCCTGGGTGCCTTGGAGGGGGACGCGACCCGCTTCCAGGCCTTGATGGCGCCGATGAACGCCATGGTCGACGCTCAGATCGAAGCCAAGCGCTCCGCCAGCCCTCCGCGGGTTCATCTGCGCAAGCGTCTCACGCCCTACGAGCGCCTGCCCCGCGAGGTGCTCGAGCAGCACGAGGACCTCGTGCTCGTGTTCGGTGATGCCAACGCGTGGCCCGTCGACTCGCCGCAGCGCGCCCTGGGGGACGAGCTGATTCACTGGGTCGCGCTGCGACCGTCCACGGGGGAGACCTTCTCCGAGGTCCTCGCGCCGCGCCAGCCCCTCGCGCCGGACATCCCGGGCCATGTCGGCCTGCCGGCGGACGCGCTCCAGGGTGGCGTCGCCGTGGAGACGATGCTGGCGCGCTTTGCGGCCTTCACGCGCCCCACGGACATCGTGGCGTCGTGGGGGCATCACGGCCTGCGCATGTTCCAGGACGTGGGCGGTCAGCTTCCGGGTGCCTACCTGGACTTGCGCGAGACCGCGCGTGCACTCACGGAAGGCAAGGTCGGGCCGCTCGAACGCTTCGCCCCTGCGGGTGGGCTGGAGGCCCCCCCCCTCGATGTACCGGGACGGCGTCTCGCCGGCATCCTCGCCGCGTGGCGCCGGCTGCCGCCCCCGCCCCCTCAGCCCGCGGCGGAGGTGACCTCGTGAGCGTGCAGCAGGAACTCCTCGACCGCTTCGGCCCGATCGACATCTACCTGTTCGATCAACTGCTCAAGGGCCGCATCGAGCCCTCCCAGCGGATCCTCGACGCCGGCTGCGGGCGGGGGCGCAACCTCGTGTACTTCGCCCAGGCCGGCTACGACGTCTACGCCGTCGATCAGGACGAAGCCAACGTGGCCCACGTGCGCGCCACCCTGCCCCGGCTGGGCGCGGAGCGCGTGCGCGCGGCTACCGTCGAGGCGCTGCCCTTCGAGGACGATCGCTTCGATGTCGTGCTCTCCAATGCGGTGCTGCACTTCGCGCGCGACCACGAGCACTTCGACGCGATGCTGACGGCCATGCTGAGGGTGCTCGCCCCCGGCGGCATGTTCTTCGCCCGGCTCGCGTCGGACATCGGCATCGAGGATCGCGTCCGCTCCCTGGGGGCCGGACGGCATGCGCTGCCCGACGGCTCCAGGCGCTACCTCGTCGACGAGGCGCGGCTGCTCGCATGGACGGAGCGCGCCGGGGCCACCCTGCTCGATCCGCTCAAGACCACCAACGTGCAGGGCCTGCGCTGCATGACGACCTGGGTGCTGCGCGTGCCCTAGCCCGCGATCCGGTACGCTGGCGCCCATGAAGGAACGGGACTTCCTCGCAGGGCCGGACGATCTCCCGGCCGATCTGGACCGCGCGGCCCACATCCACAACGAGTTCGTGCGAGGTTGCCGGACCCTGCATGGCCTGGGGCCGGCCGTCACGGTGTTCGGCTCCGCGCGGTTCGGCGAGGACCATCGCTACTACCGGCTTGCCCGGGACACGGGGCGCGCCCTGGCCGAGGCCGGCTTCGCGGTGATCACCGGCGGTGGGCCCGGCATCATGGAGGCGGCCAACCGCGGTGCGCAGGAAGGGGGCGGCATCTCCGTGGGTTGCACGATCACGCTGCCCCACGAGCAGGTCACGAACCCGTACCTGGATCGCACCATCGAGTTCGACTACTTCTTCGTGCGCAAGGTCATGTTGATGAAGTACTCGCGCAGTTTCATCTGCATGCCGGGTGGCGTGGGAACCCTGGACGAGATCTTCGAGGCCGGGACGCTGATCCAGACCGGGAAGATCCCGCCGTTCCCGATCATCGTGATGGGCACCGAGTTCTGGCAGCCCCTGCGCGACTTCATCCGCGGGCGCATGTTCGGCGAGGGCACGATCGACGAGGGGGAGGTCACGCCCACCTACACGGATGTGCCAGCCGAGGCGGTGGCGCACCTGCGGGCGGCCTATCCGGACGTCGCCGGGGCGTAGCCCACCTCCGCCCTGGGGCCAAGCCCCTCTGCTTCCTCGCTTGCGTGCTCCCCGGAGCCGCGGCTCCGGGCTAGGATCCGGCGGTGCGGCAGACGATCGGCAGGTATCGACTCGAATCGAAGCTCGGAGAGGGCGGGATGGGGGTGGTCTATGCCGCCGTCGATGACGAGCGTGGTGCCCGTCACGTAGGCAGCCTCGTCGGACACCAAGAAAGCGACGCCCTTGGCGATGTCATCGGGGTCGCCGAGGCGCCCCAGGGGAATATGTGTGAGGGCTCCC
>JARGNS010000017.1:0-694 GCA_029213105.1 Planctomycetota bacterium | reverse complement strand
TGATCCATGAAGCGGCGGGGGACCCCACGGCGCATCAACGCATGTGGCGTGAGGCGCGCGCCGCCGCGGGCATCAGCCACCCCAACATCTGCCAGGTGCTGGAGGTCGGCGAGGACGGCGACGAGCTGTTCCTCGCCATGGAGCTGCTCGAGGGGGAGCCCCTGGCCGATCGGATCGAGTGCGGCGCCCTGCCGCTGGACGATGCGCTCGACATCGCCCTCGAGATCCTCTCCGCGCTGGAGGCGCTGCATCAGGGCGGCTTCCTGCACCGGGATCTCAAGCCCTCGAACGTGTTCCTCACGGCCCATGGCGTCAAGCTGCTCGACTTCGGTCTGGCCCTGCCCCTCGGCCTGGTGGAAGGGGAAGACGAGATGCGTCTGACGGCGACGGGCATGATGGTGGGTACGCCCGCCTTCATGGCGCCCGAGCAGTGGCGCGGCGAGCCGCTGACGCCTGCGAGCGATGTCTTCGCCGTCGGGGCCTTGCTCTTCGAGATGCTCGCGGGCAAGCCTGCCTTCGGGGGCTCGAACCCGATGGACCTGTATCACGCGATCGCGCATGACGCCCCGCCTGCACTCGTGGGGGGGGCCTCGATCGCCGCGATCGACCGCGTGCTGCAGCGCGCCCTCGCGAAGCAGCCCCAGGACCGCTACACGTCCGCTGCCGAGATGGCCGCCGACCTGGGCGCCGCCCG
>JARGNS010000016.1:12139-18707 GCA_029213105.1 Planctomycetota bacterium | reverse complement strand
ACTTGAGCTATGGGGTGTAGACGTAGGTCGAGGCGAAACGAGCGTCGTTGTTGGAGTCTGGCACGAGAACTTGGCCTTGTCCCTCGCCCGGCTGGATACGAAACACCTGGGAATGCACCACCTCGGATCGGCTACGCTTACTCAGTGTCAGCGTCAGCATGTCTCCGACCTGCTCGTAGCGGCCCGCCCTCACTGCCCCCCGCCCTCCGGGAGCCCAAGACTTGTGAACGATCTGGGAGAAGGTGCCGGTTCGACTAAATCGAAGGGTATCGATGACGTTTTCGGTAGGTGTCGCGAAGAAGTCCACCTCTTCTGCGAGCGTCGGGCTTGAAGAGCGCGTCGCAACTGTTCCTGCACGGGGGGAGCGGCACGCAGCAAGCACGGTAGCAGTAACGACAAACGCTGCTGCGAGGAGCCACGGGCCCGTCGCTCTACTTGAGCCGGACTGAACTTCCATCGTTCGCTACCTTGTGTGTGGGTGTATCGGCAAGCGCTCCGCCGTAGCCGTAGACCGTGGCGCCACCGCTGGGAGTGCCGCCGCTCTTCGGGATGTTCCCGCTCAGCTTGATAGAGAACTTCTCTGTATGGACGACTTTGTTGTTGTTGCACACATCGAAGACACGCCCCGTGAACCGGAAAGTCAGATTGTAGCGGCCTGCGCCGCTCATGGGCACGCCCGGCGTATCCAACATCCTCACTAGGCACGGGGTGGTGACATTCTGGTATGAGATGCCACCTCCATGGCCCGGCATTTTCCAGTCTTGCTCGCTTCCGAAGTGCCACGTCGGAGCGGGGACCGGCGTGCCCCTCTCAGCACCTGAGGTGCCATCCACCTTGCTGCGCGTGTCCTCATGCGGCGTACCCGGATCCGGCGCGGGATGTGGCTTGCGCCCAGAGGCTGCTGGAGAGAATCCATCTGTCTCAGCGAACTGCTTTAACTCGCAGCATTCACAGTTGTAGATCCCGCCATCCTTGAACTTGATGACCGCCTTGAACCGCACGCCGATCCACCATGCAAAGCCCCCCGCGATGCTGATCTTCTCCTCGACCCAGTTCTTGGGGTACTCGAACTTGTCTATCCCGCAGATGCCCTCTGCGCCGTCACTCGACTGGTGCGGGACATGAACCTCGGCAGGCCAGGACGCACGGAGCATCTGTAGGATTTGATCCTCATCGAGCCATGGAAGCCAAGACCACTCGGGCATCCCGATGACGGACTCGCCGGACCGCATCGAAGCTGAAAAGCCGTCGAGGAACTCGGCCACAAGCGCATGATCGGCGTCAGCGGGCTCCACGGCAGCAGCGTCGAACTGCTGACGAATTGCTGCGATTCGGCCGAGTGTCCCAGCGGCCGCCGCACTGGGAGCAGCAGCCGCGCAGAACTCTAGCGCCCGCAAGGCAGGTGAGTCTGCCGAGACTTCTTGAGCGCAGGTCGGGCATGCACACCCTGCCGGTGAGCCCTCAACGATCTCCATGGCGGGTCCTATGACCAGGGGTTCATCAAACGCGCAGTCCCCGCACGGTTCGCCGAACGGCTTGTTTTCGCAGCAGGCACCCATGGGCACACCTCCGGCTCAACTTGGCCTGTGGCTCTTCACCACGCCTAGTACGGGCGCCAAGAGGGTGCCATCATCAGGAAGTGCGCGGCCTCCAACGCAGTCGGCGTGCCTCCCTGAAACGTGTACACGAACCGGACGTTCTCCTTCAGGCCGGAGATGTCCTTGCTGTAGGTATCGACGCTCGTGATCGAGGAAAACGTTCCCGCCGAGGACCACGTGGTGTCCTCATCGTTGCGGTGCTGCACCTCGATGCCGAGTCCGACGCCCGCGCCGAGGCTGAGGTGCGTCACGTCCACGGAGAACGTCGCGGCCAAGCCGCCCCGCGAGAACGTGGGCGAGTGGTACGCGTTGCCGTCGAGATAGAAGATCGTGGTTCCAATGACCATGGGATTGCCTCCAGCGAATCGGGCGAGTTCACATCAACAGGCGGGCGGGCCGCTCGACCCGATCCGCAGCGGCCACCCTGCACCTATCGCTCCCGACCTGTCAAGGGGCAGCCCGTCACCGCGTCCCCGGCCTCGCTCGCGCACGACCGGAGCTCGCCGGAGCCTAGCCCTTCGTGCCCACCCTGCGCGAGCCGTAACCTGCCTGGCCACCTACCTGGCCACCCTCACGCCCGTTCGATGCCGTCCCTTGCAGCCTGGGATCCCGAGCCCCCAGGAGGGCCCGTGCGAGCCCCGGACTCACTTCCCGGGCCATGTGCCGACCGCATCCATCACGCCGTCGTCGTCGGTGTCCTGCCAGATGCGCGTCCCCTGGACCGTAGTCCTGAGCGCGCCCGCAAACTCCGCCCCCACGAGGGGCACCAGCCCTCGAACTCCATCACGCTCCAACCACGAGATCGCGGTGATCGGTAGGTCCTTCGGAGGCATGGTGAAGAGCCTGGGCGGCACGACCGCGTCGGAAGCCGGATGATCGGGGACCTCATCACCATCCGTGTCGTCGATCCGCCAGACGCGCCAACCATGCGCATCGAGGACGTACACCCGCCCCCGCGTGCGGTCGATGGTGAAGCCCGTGAACGCTGCGCCCTCCACGGCCAGAAGCGTCCGGACCCGCGCCGGATCCCATGGGCGCTCCTGCGTGCCCCTGATCAGCACGACGCGGCTGGCACGCGCCTTGGGGTCCACGACGGTCGCCACGCTCCACGGTGACGCGAGCATGCCCATGCCGTCGAGGGTGAAGCGCTCCACCTGGACGGCAGAGACCTTACCCGGTCTCAAGTCGAGCGTGATGTGCGCCTTGGGTCGGGCCGATCGCCATTGGAGGATGCCGGGCTCGTCTTGGATCACAAGGAGTCGCCACGCGGGAGGTCGCGCCACCGGCTGCAAGGGCTCTCGCGACGCCCCCCAGCCGTGCCAGAGGAGTTCCTCGACCAACGCGTCGTACTCCGGCTCCTCGCGGCGGTACATGAGGTAGCGCGATTGACTCCACATCGAGTTCCGACCCTCGCCCGCGACTTCCGGCGGCTCGGTGGTCGATCCCGACGCGTCAAGGCGTGGCATGGGCGCGCGGACCGGTGACCTAGAGCAAGCGGCGAGGGTCAGAACTAGGAGCACGAGGACCAAGTCGGCGGCCATGCCCGGTCCTACGAAGCCTGACCCTCGGCGCACGGATCCACCTCCCCCTCCCATCGTATCGGCGCGTGCGAAGCCACGCCCCCAGCACCCATCGAGGTCCGTCGGGCGCCGGGAGGTGCGGGTCGGCACGCTCGGACCGCTTGGCTAGTGCCTCACCCGCGATGCTTCGCCGCGCGCGCCCCGCCGTACCGCAACCTGGAGAAGACACAGCCCACGAGCGCGACGACGACCACGCAAGCCGAGAACGCGAAGGCGTACGTCGCCGTCTCTCCAACGACGTAGTGCAGGATCAGGAACAGGCCTACGCCTTCGAGCAGTAGCGGGACGGTACTGCCCAACCAACCGGTCTTGCCGCCGAGCGCCATGCGCCGAGCCTATCAGGCACGGACGGTGCCCCTCGCCCGACCTACCTAGCCAGCCCCGCCCGCCCACCCTACCTGGCCACCTACCTGGCCACCCTCACGCCCGTTCGATGCCGTTCCCTGCAGCCTGGGATCCCGAGACCCCACCGGACCCGCCCGGATCCCCGGTTCGCGCCGCGCCAGCCCACACCACCCCCACAGCCCCCGCACCCCCATTTCCTGGGCTGTTGGGTCTCCCCTGAAGATCGTCCGCGCTGCGGCGGGAGGCGGATACACTCCCCCGCACGCCGTCGGGGCGTAGCGCAGCTTGGTAGCGCGCCTGCTTCGGGAGCAGGAGGTCGGAAGTTCGAATCTTCTCGCCCCGACCACTTACGAGCCTCGTCCGAGCAGGGCGGGGCTCGTTCCATTTTTGGAGAACCGGAACTTCCGACCTCCGTAGGCGGTAAGCGAATCACGCTCGCGAGCTGGCGAGCGGGCAGGTCCGTGTACTGGGGGCGGCTGGGACCTGCACGGCGCTGCGCCGTGTGGGCTTCGAGCCCGCGCCCTCCCTGGGCCAACCACGTACGAGCCTCGTCCGAGCAGGGCGGGGCTCGTTCCATTTTTGGGGAATCGGAACTTCCGACCTCCAGCGAGGGGGTTGGGGGGAGAGGGCACCCTTCCCCCCCATGGCCCGCGGGGCCCCCCAGGCACCTACCCCGCGATGGCCCGCACCAGCAACGCCGCGAGCATGGCCAGGATCGCGACCATCCCGCTGACGGCCAGGAGCCCTGCGAGGAAGCCGGGCATGGGCTTCGGACCGAGTCGCAGCCAAGCCGGCGCCGCAAGCGCGGCCGCGCCAACCCCGACCCAGGCTCCCGCGACGTGCGCAAGCACAGGGGGCAGCACGAGCAGCACCGCGAGCAGGAGCAGGACGGCCCCGAGGGCACGACCGAATGCCCCCTCGTCCCCTGGCGGGTCGCCGACCCGCTCGAAGGCGCGCTCGAGGTCGGCCTCGCTCTGGGCATTCCCGGTCGCGACGTGAAGCATGACTTCACCGAAGCGACGGTAGCTCAAGGGGTGTGTGCCGCTGGCCGTGCCCAGCAGGCAGTGCTCGGCGTCGACCGCTGCGAACTCGAGCTGCGCGACGGAGGCCGGGAGGAGGGTCTTGAACCAGAGGCCCGCGTCGTCCCCGACCGGCAACTCGGAGAAGTTGAGCACCGGCCGCCCCTCCGCGCCGGCCTCGGGAGGGCTGTTGCTGTCGCGCCAGCCCTCGCCCTCGATGTGCCAGGCCGCGTGGTCTCGCACGAGCACGACGTAGCGGCCGTCCGGCGACATGGCGTGCGGGACACCCGCAGCGAGGAGCGCCCCAGGATCCACCGTCTCCTGGGCGTGCCGCACGGCCGCGTCGTCGATCCATCGGGTCATGCCCGTGAGGATACGCCAGGGACCACGCCTCGCCTCCGCGAGGGTTCGCGGCGCCGCGTGCCGGGTACGATCCCCCCATGCGCAGCCTCTCGATCCTCGCCCTGCTCGTCCTCCTCCTTGCCGCCTGCGGCGGTGGATCCGGCGGCCCCGACGATCCCGCTGCAGGCACGGGTGTCGGCAGCGGTGGTGGTGGCAACACGGGCGGTGGAGGTGGCGGCGGCGGAGGTCTGCTGCCCAACCCCGGACCGCAGATCGCACTCCTGTTGTGCAACGGCCACTCCCCCTTGCCGAACTACCTGGCGACGGCCACGGGTCCGCAGCTCGAGGGCGCCCTGCTGGGTGCCGGGTACACGGTGCAGACGTCGTACTTCACCGACGACCTGGGTGGCGGAGCGCCCGGCGGCTACACGGACCTCGTCGCGAAGCTGCAGCAGATCCGCGACGACTGGATCAACGGCCGCAGCAACCCGACGCGCGTGGTCGTGGTGGGCCACAGCCACGGCTGCGTTCGTTCTCACGCGGCGCTCCGCGCCGTCAGCGACTGCCCGATCCGCTTGCTCGTGGATCTGGACGGCAGCTCGGCCGGATGGACGCTCGTGACGCACGGTCCCGAGAACGCCGCGATGGGCGGCGCACCCGAAGGCGCCTACAACATAAACGCCACGATCACCTGTTCGGCCTTCCCCACAGTCGCTTCCGCTCCGCCGCCGTTCGACCTCGAAGACGTCGTCTTCACGCACGTGGAGGAGGCCTACGAGGTGCGCTCGGCCGACATGCTCATCGACCCGTCGAATCCGCCGCAGCTCATCCCCTACGACGATCGCTGGAACGCACGCCCCGACGGAACGACCGGTGGACTGACCTGCTACTACTCGGGCCTCTCGCACCTCGAGGCCGGCTCGCCGGGCGTCACGCTGAACGCGGTCCAGGCGTGGATGCTGGCGCGCCTCGCCGCGGACTAGACTCCACGCACGCCGCCAGTCACGGCATGGTGCATCCTTAGCGCGGCACGGGCCGCGACCAACCGGACTTCAGCGCCTTGCGGATCGACTTGCCGATGCCGCGTCGATAGCCCTCGACCGCGCGCGAGGCATCCACGGCGTCGGCCGCGCGCGCCGCGCGCTCGGTCCACGTCACCTCATGGATCTCGATCAAGTAGACGTAGTCGCCGGCATCCCGGTCGTCCCCCTCGTACCACCCCGCCTTCGCCAATCGCTCGATGGCCTCGACGGGAGCGTCGAGGATGGGGCGCAGGTCGGCGACACGGATGCCGCGCTCGGCCAGCACCTCGATGGCGCCAAGGACGCAGTCGAGCGTCTCGAACTGGGTACCGAGGGAGCGCAGGAACGTCTTGAAGGACTCGACGTCGGCCTCCCCCTCGACGACCTCCGCGAATACCCGCAAGAACTCGCCGAGGTCGTCCCGGGGGCGCATGCCGGCCTCAAGACCGGCATGCGCCTTCGTCGCCCATTCACGCAGCAAGGCCGGCGCGGCTTGAGGATGCGCGCGCGCGTGCACCTCGACATGGTCCGTCCAATCCACGTCCGTGTCGGCCCACACGTCCTGCCGGAAACGTGCGACGGCAATCGGATTCGTGGCACCGGAGACGGCCTGCATCGCGGAGTCCCGAGGCGGTGAGTAGCCCGCCCCATCGATCAGCCAC
>JARGNS010000016.1:0-12129 GCA_029213105.1 Planctomycetota bacterium | reverse complement strand
GCGGTAACATCCTCGCATTGGCACAAGAACGGCTCGCCCGCCGCGGCGACGACCTCCAGCCAGCGCTCGGGCTCCTCGTAGTCGCCGCGTGCGATCTCCTCTTTCATGCGCCGTCGTGCGGCCTCGGCGAGACCCGGCGTGCGCGCACTCCGCATGGCAGCCCCGAACCAGGGACCGGCCCCATCGGGGAGCGGGGGCTCTTGCGCCATCACGAGCGCGGCCAGGGCGGCCACGCCCTGGGGGGCACCGTGTGCTCCAAGGGCCTGCACGGCCGCACGCAACCCGGCGCGATCGCGCGCCTGCACCGCGCGGTCGAGGTCCGCCACGAGTGCCTCGGTGCTGCGCTCCTGGTGCACGGGCTGCTGGGACGCGGGCTGCTGGAGCACCGACTCGCCCCCCCACAGGCACCACCCGAGCGCGAGCCCGGCGCCTGCCGAGACCAGGATGAGCAGGCTGCGCGCAACCATCGGACCTCCACCCATGAGAACGCCCGCGGAGTCACGCCGCAGCGGCGAGCCTCACGAGGGAACAAGCACGCGGCCCGCGCTCCCGGGAAACCAGACTACCCGCGACCTTGCTTGCACCGCACCGCACCGCAAGCGCGCGAGTCCCGGCACCGCGGGCTCGCCCATCGGCCCCCTGCTCCGCCGAAGACGGCCGGCCGACACGAAAAACACACGACGTTGCGGCCGGCCGTCTCGATCCGCACCGAAGCGTAGGGTGTAGTGAGTCCACGCACCCCGCCTCCCCTATTCACCCGCGCGGGGCATCCCTATCATTGGCGCCCCCCCACGTCGCCGGGCCCTTCCCCGACTGCAGGATGGACCGACATGACCACGCCCCCCACCTTCTCCGCCGGCTCATCTCCTACGACCCGCAACAAGGACTCCTCGCAGTTCGTGGGCTTCCAGATTGCCGATCAGGAGTACGCGTTCCCCATCGAGCAGATTCGCGAGATCGTCGTGCTCGACCAGGTCACGCGAACGCCGCAGGTGCCCGACTACTGCGAGGGCGTAAGCAACCTGCGTGGCGCGATCATCCCCATCATCAACGTGCGCAAGCTCTTCGGGCTGGACCCGCGCACCACCGACGGCGAGACGCGCACCATCGTCGTCCAGGTCGGCGACAAGACCATGGGCTGCACGGTCGACACCGTCTCCCAGGTCATCCGCATCCCGCACGACAACATCCAGCCGGCGCCCGAGACGGTGACGGCGGGTGGCGCGGACTACATCTCCGGATTTGCACGGCTCGCCGGGCGGCTCTTGATCCTGCTGAACATCAACGAGCTCCTCAATCCCGACCAACTCGATCGCCTTCGGCAGATGCCGACGATTCCCACAGAGGAAGCAACCTCATGACGACCGCCAACGCACAGACGAACGGCTCCCAGGCGAAGACCAAGGCCAAGAAGAAGCGCCAGCACGACATGCTTCAGGCGCGCCTCGAAGCCATCTCACGGTCCCAGGCCGTGATCGAATTCACGGTGGACGGGATCATCGTGGACGCGAACGAGAACTTCCTACAGCCGATGGGCTACACGCTCGACGAGGTCAAGGGGAAGCATCACAGCATCTTCGTCGACCCCACGGAGGCAAGCAGCGCCGAGTACCGGGAGTTCTGGGCGCAGCTCGGACGTGGCGAGTACATCGCGCGGGAGTTCCGGCGACTGGGCAAAGGTGGCCGTTCGGTCTGGATCCAGGCCTCGTACAACCCGATCCTCGACAACGACGGCGCGGTCCTCGGCGTCGTGAAGTACGCGACGGACGTGACCGAGCAGAAGCTGCGCAACGCGGACTTCCAGGGGCAGATCGACGCCATCAACGAAGCCCAGGCGGTCATCGAGTTCAACATGGACGGCACGATCATCCGGGCCAACAAGAACTTCCTCGACGCCATGGGCTACAGCCTCGCGGAGGTGGTCGGCAAGCACCACAGCATGTTCGCGGACCACGGCGAGGCCGAGAGCGAGGCCTACCGTGAGTTCTGGGCCACGCTGAACCGAGGCAAGTTCATCAGCGCCGAGTTCAAGCGCCTGGGCAAGGGCGGCCGGGAAGTCTGGCTGCAGGCGTCCTACAGCCCCATCCTCGACCTGAACGGCGCGCCCATGAAGGTGGTGAAGTACGCCACCAACGTGACCGATCGCGTTCGCCTGCAAGCCGAGGCCGATGAGAACAACGCCCGCACCGCCGAGCTCACCGGCCAGGTGATCGAGAGTGCGCACCAGTTCGCCGAGGGCTCGCGCGTGATCGCCGAGAGCAGCGCCAACCTGAGTGACGGCGCCCAGACCCAGGCCGCGTCCGTCGAGGAGATGACGGCCGCCGTCGCGGAGCTGATGAGCGCGATCCAGGCCATCACGGCCCGGGCCGCGGGCGCGAAGGAGCAGGCAACCGGAACCGCCGCCGCGGCTGCGGAGAGCGGCAAGACGGTGACCGAGGCCGTCAGCGCCATGCGCCTGATCGAGAAGTCGAGCGAGCAGATCAACGACATCATCCAGGTCATCAGCGAGATCGCGAGCCAGACGAACCTCCTCGCCCTCAATGCGGCCATCGAAGCCGCACGAGCCGGTGAGCATGGTCTCGGCTTCGCTGTCGTGGCCGACGAGGTCCGCAAGCTCGCCGAGCGGTCGAGTGAGGCGGCCAAGGAGATCACCCAGCTCATCAAGGAGTCGTCGCGACGCGTCGCCGATGGCGCCCAGCTCTCCGAGCAGGTGGGTGAGTCGCTCCAGTCGATCGTGGAGGCCGTGGGCGAGTCCGCCGCCGGCATCACGGAGATCGCCGAGCAGACCGAGTCGCAGTCCGCCAGTGCCTCGCAGGTCCAGGCAGCCATCAAGGCCGTCTCGGACACCTCGGAGGCCGGGGCGGTGAGCGCGGAGGAGTTGGCCGCGAGCGCCGAGGAACTCGGCGCGCAGGCACAGAGCCTGCAAGATCTCGTCGCCAAGTTCAGCCTCTAACGTGAACCGTGAAGCTCGATCAACTCACCCCGCAGCAGTTCCAGCGGTTTCGTGACTTCATCTACATGAAGAGCGGGATCCGCATTCCCGACACCAAGCTGACCCTGCTGAGCAATCGGATCCGTCGCCGCGTCACGAGCGGCGCATGGTCCGACTACGACAGCTACTACGGGCACCTGACCTCGACCAAGGGAACGAGCGAACTCGAGTTCTTCTTCGACGCGGTCACGACGAACGAGACGTCGTTCTTCCGGACGGCGGCCCACTTCGACTGGTTCTCCACGGAGTTCCTGACGAACCGCGTGGCGCAAGCCCGGCGCGGTGAGCGCCCCAAGTCGCTCCGGATCTGGTCCGCGGGCTGCGCAAGTGGCGCGGAGGCGTACACGACAGCGATCTGCCTACTCGAGAACAAGTACCGTCTCCGTGGCTGGGACCTCGAGATCCTCGGCACGGACATCAGCGAAGACGCACTGCGGATCGCTCGCGAGGGCGTGTTCCGCCCGCGCTCCGTCGAAGGGGTCTCCGAGGTGCAACGCAAGCGCTACCTGCGCGAGACCGACGATGGGCAGTGGCAAGTTCGGCCCGAGGTCATGGAGCCCGTCTCGTTCCAACGCCACAACCTCATGACGCCGCCGCCGAAGCCTGCGTTCGACTGCATCTTCATTCGCAACGTCCTGATCTACTTCGACACGGAGTCCAAGACGAAGGTGGTCCAGCATCTCATCCAAGCGCTCGCGCCCGGCGGGTTCCTCGTGGTCGGTCCGTCCGAAGGTCTCTACGCCATGCTCGACCCGCTGAAGCGGCACTCGGCGTTCCTCTACGAGAAGTGCTCCTGATGCCTCCGCCCGATCACCCCACCGATGCCGCTCCCGACGACATGTCGGACTACCTCCAGATGTTCATGGACGAGACGGAGGAGCAGCTTGAAGGCCTGGTCGATGCCCTGCTCGTGCTCGAGGAGGACGCCAACGACGAGAACGCGATCAACGAGGCCTTCCGCCTGATCCACTCGATCAAGGGTTCCGCCGGCATGATGGGCTTGGAGAGCATCGCGCTCCTGACGCACCACCTCGAGAGCCGTTTCGAGCTCTTCCGCTCGCGGGCACGCATTCTCGACAACCCGACGATGAACCTCGTGCTGCGCTGCATCGACTTCCTGCGGGAGTGCATCCGGCGCATGCGAGCGGGTGAGGAACTGGGCCCGGTGGTGCCGTTGCTCGAGGAGCTGGAGGCGCTGGATGCCACGGAGGCCCGCGCCCCGAGCTCCGCGCCGGCCGACCCGGCGGCGGGTAGCGACGAGGACGCCGACGCCACGACGGGAGCCTGGGCCACGCAGGCCGACCACGCCGCCCTCGTCGTGGTGGAGTTCGAGCCCGACCTGCCCCTCGCCGACCTCAAGGCGAAGTTGATCTCCGCACGGCTCTCGAAGCTGGGCGATGTCCTGGCCACGCGCCCCGCGCTCGAGGACCTCGCCCCCGGCGCGAGCCTCCCCCGTCTGGAGTTGCTGCTCACGACGGAAGCCTCCGTGGAGGAGATCCACGCAGAAGCGGACGCCGACGGGGTGGCACGCGTGGAGGTCGGCGAGGCGCAAGGCGCGTCGCAGGCAGCAGCGCCCGTGGAGCCGCGGCCCGTCGAGCCGCCCGCCCCGACAACACCTCCCGCCACGGAGGCCGCTCCCGCGCCGGAAGCCGCGACCGCCGCGCCGGCCGTCCCGACCTCGCCCCCGCAGAACGCCCCACCCCCGGCTGCGGCCCCGGAGCCGGTCCGCCGGCAGCCCATCGAGACGATGCGCGTCGATGTCGAACGACTCGACAACCTCATGAACCTCGCAGGCGAGCTGGTCGTCAACCGAGCCCGGTTCGTGCAGATCTCGGAGCGCGTGGCGCCGGCACTGCGTTCGCGAACGATTGCCAGCCGCGCACGCGACTTCAGCGACAGTCTTCGCCACACGATCGCGCACCTCGAGCAGGCCAGCAACGGCAGCGGCGAGTGGCTCACCCACATCGAGGGCCTCACGGCGGGCCTGGAGTTGATGGAAGCGCAGACGGCGGTCTGGGAGAGCGGCCGCCAGTCCTTCACCGAGATCGGGGAGGCGATCGATCAGCTCACGCGCGTCTCCGACAGCCTGCAGCGCAGCGTGCTCGGCACGCGGATGGTGCCCGTGGCCCCCCTCTTCAATCGCTTCAAGCGCGTCGTCCGGGACCTGTCATCCGAGCGGGGCAAGCAGGTCCACCTCGAGATCCTTGGCGAGAAGACCGAGCTCGACAAGCGCATGATCGACGAGCTCGGTGATCCCCTGGTCCATCTCGTGCGCAACTCGATCGATCACGGCCTCGAGTCCCCCGAGGTTCGCGAGGCGCGAGGCAAGCCCCCGGGCGGCACCATCAAGTTGGAGGCGCGCCACAGTGGCAACAGCGTCTTCATCGCGATTCACGATGACGGCGGCGGCATCGACGTCGACGGAGTCCGATCGAAGATCCTCGAGAAGGGACTGCTGGGCGCTGATGCGATCAGCCAGCTCAGCGATGACCGTGTCCTCGAGTTCATCTGGCATCCGGGCTTCAGTACCGCGCGTGAGGTCACCGACATCTCCGGGCGCGGCGTAGGCATGGATGCCGTCCGGACCCGCATCACCGAGCTGAATGGAACGATCGACGTCGACACGACGCCGGGCGAGGGCACGGTCTTCACGATCCGCCTGCCCCTGACCCTGGCGATCATCCACAGCCTGCTGATCAAGATCCGCGGTGTGGCCTTCTCGATGCCCATCGAGGATGTGCGCGAGATCGTGGCCGTCTCGCCGGATGACGTGGTCTCGGTGCGCGGCCGCGAGACCATCGATGTCCGCGGTGAGTTCATTCCCCTCATCGCCATCGACGACGTCTTCGACTGGCATGACGTCGCGTACGGCCTGCACACCGAGGGTGCTCCCGAGCCCCGTGCTGAAGGTGCCCTGATCCATGCCGTCGTGATCCAGTCGGGTGGGAAGACGATGGGCCTGCGGGTGGAGGAACTCCTCGGCAGCGACGACCTGGTCATCAAGTCGCTCTCGCAGAACTTCATCAACATCCGCGGTCTATCGGGGGCGAGCATCCTCGGGGACGGCGGCGTCTGCCTGATGCTGGATGTCAGCAGCGCCATGGATCGCGTCCTCAAGTCCGCGCGCCGCCCCACGGCCGGCACCTAGAACCCCGGAGCCCACGGTGAACGACCTTCCCCTTGCCGAGGCCCAGCTCCTGGCCCTGGAGGCGGTCCTGCGCGCGGGCGCCGCGGAGGCGTCTCACGCCCTCAGCAACTGGATCGGCAAGCCGACGGAGATCACCTCGGATGCCGTGCAGCAGCTATCCCTGCACGACTCCACGAGTGTTCTGGGCGAGGGCGACGAACCCATCTGCTTCTGCATCGTGGAACTCGCCGGCGTCCTGGGCGGCTGCATGATCCTCGCGTTCGACGATGCGAGCGGACTGGTACTTGCCGACCTGCTGCTGGACCAACCGCGAGGGACGGCCAGCGAGTGGGGGGACATGGAGACCTCCGCCGCACTCGAGACGACAAACATCGTCTGCTGCGCGTACCTGAACGCCATCTCGAGGGCGTTCCCCCATCGCGAAGCCTCCGACCCCGAGATGGTCCCGTCGCCGCCGCAGTTCAGCCGCGACTATGCCTCGAGCCTCGTCGAGTTCGCCCTCATGGGCCAGGCCGCAGCGAGTGACCACGTGCTCCTCGCCCAGACCCAGTTCCAGATCGACGGGGAGCCCGTGGACTGGACGTTGCTCCTGGTCCCCGATGCCGAGTCGATGACCACCCTGCGTGACGTGTTCTCCTCGGAGACCGATCTCGCGTGAGCACACGCCCCACCATCCTGCCTGCCGCCATCCGCATGGGCGAGATGGCCGTGGCCCAGTCCGGCGGCGTACTTCGTACGCTGCTGGGGTCCTGCGTCGGGATCGCGCTCTACGACCGGAGGCGACGTGTGGGCGGACTCGCCCACGTCGTCCTGCCGGAGTCCCGCGGGAAGACCGAGACACCGGCCAAGTTCGTCGACACGGCGATCCCTGCGTTGGTCGAGGCCATGCAAGCACTCAGCGAGGAGCCCCTGCGACTCTCCGCGCGCATCGCCGGCGGAGCCCAGATGTTCAAGACCTCTGTCGCACGTCGGATCGGCGACCAGAACGTCGACGCCTCGGAGGCGCTGCTCCGGACGATGCGGATTCCCATCGTCGGACGCCACTGTGGCGGCTCGAAGGGCCGCCGGATGACACTGGATCTCGCAACGGGCGTGGTCCGGGTCGAGATCGTCGGTTGCGAAGGGGTGGAGATCTAGATGCCGGCAAGCAGGATCCATCTCGAGTTCACCCGATCGGAGACGGGAGTCTGCGCCCTGCAGTCCACGCGGCGGATGCCGTCGCCCCCCCCCATGGGCCCGAACCAGACAGAGGAGCATCAATGAGCAATCGCATGCTGATCGTGGACGACGCCTTGATCATGCGAAAGCGCATCAGGGACATCGCCACGCGTGCTGGCTGGATCGTCGTCGGCGAAGCCGCCAACGGCGCGGAAGCCCTCGAGTTCTACGCCCGCGAGAAGCCGGATCTCACGACGCTGGACATCGTCATGCCCGAGATGGACGGTGTCACGGCGCTCAAGCGCATCCGCGAGTCCGACCCCAGCGCGCGTGTGGTGATGATCAGCGCGGTGGATCAGCGAGAGAAGCTGACGGAGTGCATCCAGGCCGGCGCGCTCGACTTCATCGTCAAGCCCTTCGACGCGAAGCGACTCGCGAGCTTCTTCGACAAGTACCTCGTACCGAGCACGTAAGCCCATGCCCGCAACAAGAACCAATGCGACCACGGTACTCGTCGTAGACGACTCGGCGCTCTACCGCCAAGCCATCTGCAACATCCTCCGCGAGGAACCGGACATCGAGGTCGTAGGGATCGCCCGCAACGGCCTGGAAGCCCTGGAGAAGATCCACGAGCTGGCGCCCGACGTCCTGACGTTGGATGTCCAGATGCCCGACATGGATGACATCGAGGTCCTCCGCGAGATGAACCAGCGGGGCATGCACGCCAAGGCCATCATGGTCAGCAGCCACACCTCGGAAGGCGCCCAGGTGACGACGGACGCCCTGCTGGAAGGCGCGTTCGACTTCATCCTGAAGCCCTCCGGCGGCAACCTGCAGGAGAACCGCCAGACGCTGCGCAATGCCCTGGCGGAGAAGATCGGCGTCTTCCGGGGCAGCCGACGCGCGCGCGCCGTGCGCCTTGCCTCGGGCTCGCGCGCCGCACCGCACGCCGCGCCCACAGGTACGCGCGCCAAATCGGGACGGGCATGCCGCGCCGTCGTGATCGCCAGTTCGACGGGGGGCCCGGCTGCGCTGAAGCAGGTGCTCTCGAAGCTCCCCGGCGATCTCGCGGTTCCCATCCTCATCGTGCAGCACATGCCGGCGCGCTACACGGCCGCCCTCGCCCAGCGTCTCGACCAGATGTGCGCCCTGACCGTCAAGGAAGCCCGTGAGGGCATGCGCCTCGAACCGAACCTCGTCCTGCTGGCGCCCGGCGGCCAGCAGATGAAGTTCGCCTCCCGTGCGGGCTCCGTGTTCGTCCGGATCACCGACAGCCCGCCCGAGAACGGCTGCCGCCCCGCGGCGGACTACATGTTCCGCTCGGCAGCGAAGGTCTTCGACAGCGACGTCCTCGCCGTCGTCCTGACAGGCATGGGCCGCGACGGCTTCCAGGGATGCGAGGCCCTGAAGTCGGGAGGGGCCGTCATCTATGCGCAGGACGAGGAGAGCGCCACCGTCTACGGCATGCCGAAGGCTGTCGTCGAGGGGGGCCTGGCCGATCGGGTCCTTCCGCTCCAGGACATGAGCCGCGCCATCAAGCACCACGTGAAGGGCCAACGCGCCTGACACAGGGGGGCTGCGGCGCTGGGGGAACCTCGATGGATACGGACGCGACCACAGCACCGGCGAGGCACGCGCTGGGAGGCCGGGCGCGCGTCCTCATCGCAGAGGACAGTGCCATCCAGGCGAAGATCCTCGCGGCGAAGCTCCGCGAGGCCGGCTACGACGTGCGGATCGCTGCCGACGGCGCACTGGCCCTGGAGAGCCTGCGATCCGATCCGCCGACGATCGTCATTTCCGACATCGAGATGCCGAACATGACCGGCTACGAGCTCTGCAGCGCGGCCAAGGCAGACCCCACCCTCCGCAAGATCCCGTTCATCCTGCTTTCGACTCTCTCCGCGCCGGAGGACATCATCCGCGGCCTGCACTGCGGTGCGGAGAACTACGTCACCAAGCCCTACGACCCGGACTTCCTGCTCGCACGCATCGAGTCGCAGCTCAAGACCCCCATCCGCGACGACGAGGACGACGTCGAGCAGCTCAACGTGACGCTGGCCGGCACCAGCTACAGCGTCAAGGCGGGCCGCCAGCAGGTACTCAACCTGCTGATCTCGACCTTCGAGAACGCCGTCGAGAAGAACAACGAGCTGATCGAGTCCAACCAGGAGCTGACCGTCGCCCAGGAGCAGCTCACCGCCTGGAACACGAAGCTCGAGGAGCTCAACCACGAACTGGAGACCGTCAACACGCGTATGTCGCGCGACCTGCAGGCCGCCGCACGCGTGCAGCAGTCGTTCCTGCCCCGTGAGGACTCCGCCATGGCCGGCGTCCGGGTGGCGTGGACCTACGAGCCCTGCGACGAGCTGGCCGGGGACTTCCTCAACTACTTCCCCCTGGATGACAAGCACCTGGCCGTCTTCGTCATCGATGTCTGCGGACACGGCGTGGCGTCCTCCCTGCTGAGCGTCACGGTGGGCCACTTGATGACGCCCCAGCAGTCGGCTTCGTCTCTCCTGGTGCAGACGGCGGAGGACGGAAGCCGCAAGATCGTGCCCCCGGCGGAGGTCGCGGCCGAGCTCAACCGTCGCTTCCCCATGAAGGAGAACGGCGGCCTGTACTTCACGATGCTCTACGGCGTCCTGAACGTGGAGACGCTCTCGTTCCGCTACGCCCAGGCGGGACACCCCCAGGTCGTCCACATCCCGAAGGATGGCAGCCCGCAACTCGTCGAGGGCAGCGGCATGGCCATCGGGTGGTTCCTCGACATGTTCTCGTGCCCCGAGAACGTCCTGCAGCTGGCCCCCGGGGATCGGCTCTACCTCTACTCCGACGGGGTGCCGGAGGCCATGGCGCCCGACGAGACCCAGCTCGGCGAGACGCAGATGATCGAGGTCCTCGAGCTCGGCCGGACGCAGTCCCTCGACGCGAGCGTAGACCTCATGCTCGATGTCGTCGTGCGCTGGGCCGCCGGGGGAGCCCTCCGCGACGACGCCTCCATCCTGGGCCTCGAGATCGAGTAGCAGGGGGTTCGCAGCACAGTCGATGCCTGCGCAGGATCTCGGGCCGGCGGGGATCCCCCCCCGGCCGCGTACGGCTCTCCGTGGGCTTCACCCGCGCCGTCGAGCCGCGCTCGGAGCAACTGGCCCGGGCACAGGCACGGGACAAGCTCGGGCTCCAGGCGCTTGGTCAGTCGCCCGCGAGCGCCTCGCGGGCCGCGTACCGGACGTCCTCACTCGGGTCCATCTCCGCGAGTGCCTCGAGGCGAGCCTTCACACCGGCGTCCGTCGTGGCCGCAGCCAACGCCTCCACGACCTGGGCGCGCACGGACTCGTCTTGCGTGGCGACCATCGTCAGGAGTCGGTTCGTCGCACGCGGATGCGCCTTCGACCCGAAGTCACGGAGCGCGAAGAGTACGGCGCTGCGTACCTCGGGCTCCGGGTCGTCGAGCAACGCGACCAACGCCGGGGGCACGTCCTCGGTGTGCTCGGCCAGCTCGCCGAGGGCATCGGCGGCCCACACGCGCGAGGCGGGGATCGACGACGACAGAGCGCGGATCAGATGCGGCAGTGCGGGCTTGCCGATGGCGATCAGCGCCGCCGACGTGGTCGCGTTGCAGACGGTCGTCTCCATCAACTGCTGGGTGAGCGCCGGCGCGGCCGGCGCCGCCTCCGGGCCCAGCAGGATCAGCACTTCCGCAGCCCAAGCCCCGTTGCCGTCGTCGCCCGTGTCGGCGTCCAGGATCTCGATCATGCGCGGCACCACGACCTGCCCCAACGCGCCGAGCTTCCGATGAGCCTCGATCCGCGCGTCGCTGTCCTCGGCCGTGAGCATGGTCTCGACCCAGGCTTCGGCCTCCGGCGGGAGCACGGGCTTCACCACGGGGTCGGGCGCCGGGCCGCAGGCGACAAAGCACAGCGTGGCCGCGAGCCACAGCGCCCGCTTCGGGGCGCGGTGCGAGGGAGCGCGGTCGGCGGGGCCAGACGTCATGGGGCGATCGTAGTCGCAGGCCACGACCCGCGTCGAGGCCGACCGACGAGCGAGCCCGCACGCGTCCCCGGCCAGCGGTACCGTGGGTGCATGCAAGAGAGCCACGAGGATGCCGCGCACCTCATCTCCAGCCGCCTCGGGCGCTCGGGGCAAGACCCCATCTTCGCCCTCGATGCCGAGGCCCGCGCACGCAAGGCACGCGGCGACGACATCCTCAACGGCACGCTCGGCGCCCTGCTCGACGACGAAGGCGCCCTGGCCGTGCTCCCGACCGCCGCGCAGGCCATCCGGGACGTGCCCGCTGTCGAGTGGGCGTCCTACGCCCCCATCTCCGGCCTGCCCGCGTTCCTGGAGGCGGTCGTCCAGGACGTCTTCGGCACCCGGCCCGCGCTGGCCGCCCAGTCGATCGCCGTCGCCACGCCCGGGGGCAGCGGCGCCCTGCGCCATGCCATCGCCAGCTTCCTGGAGCCGGGGCAGACGCTCCTGACGCCGAGCTTCTACTGGGGGCCGTACGAGACCCTCGCGGAGGAGAACGAGCGCCGCCTCACGACGTTCCCGATGTTCGCCGGGCAAGACGCGCTCGACCTCGCCGCACTCGAGTCCGCGCTGGAGCGCGTACTCGCCGAGCAAGGCCGCGCCTTGCTCATCCTGAACGATCCGTGCAACAACCCATCCGGCTACAGCATGAGTGCCGAGGACTGGCGCGGCGTGCGCGACATCGTCGCGCGGCACGCCGCCGCGGGGCCGATCACGCTCGAGCACGACAATGCCTATGCGGCCTCCGGGCCGGCCGATGGCAGGGCCACGGCGCTCGCGGCACTTGCCGAGATCTCGCAGCACG
>JARGNS010000015.1:7126-18769 GCA_029213105.1 Planctomycetota bacterium | reverse complement strand
CTTGCCCTTCACGCCGCCGTTCCAGTCCGACGTGCTGACCTCGACCAGCTCGGGAATCGCCGCACGGATGCCGTACTTGCCGCACGCCTCCGCCGCCCAGCTGCGCATGCGGTGGTAGGGGTCCCTCACCAGCGGCACCACATGCGCATGCACGTCCTTGTCGTCCGGCTTCAACGTCAGCAGGCAGTTCAGCGCCGCCTGACGCAGCACGTGGTTGGCTCCCTTGCCCCAGCGGTAGTGCAGGAACTCGGGGATCGCCTCGCAGGCGCGCGCGTCCCCCAGCGCCTTCAGCCCGTCGATCGCGCCCGTGCGCACGGCATCCTGGTCGCTCTCGACCGTGAGCATGCCCAGCAGCAGGTCGTAGGCGTCCTGGACCTTCAGCTTGCCCGCGGCCCGCGCCGCCGCCGCCCGAACCGACGGATGGGGGTCTTCGCGCGCCGCCTTGGCCACCGCCGCACCCACCAGGCGGCGCTTCTTGCGGGCCAGTCCGTCGAACACGGCCGCGCGCACGCGCGAGTCCGTGTCGGTGGCGCCCATCAGCAGCGCCTCAGCGGTGAAGTCCGCATCCATGCGCCCGAGCACCTCGGCCGCCGTCTGGCGCACCGCCCAGGACGGGTCCTTCTCCAGGGCGTGTCGCAAGGGGCTGACCGAGGCCGGCCCGAACGCCTCCAGGGCCTCGGCCGCATCGACACGCCCCGTGACGTCGCGATCGTGGCGCAGGGCCTCCGCCCACGCGCCATGGGACTGGTGCACGGTGGCCTGCATGAGCAGGTCGCCGCCCACGCCGAAGCGCAGGAACGCGCCGCCTCGCGGCATCGGGAAGGCATGCCGCTCCTTGTGGATCGTGTACGTCGTGCTCGCGGTCTGGTTGCCCCAGCGGATGGGGACGCGCAGGCGGAACAGCCCCTGGCCGCCGGCCTGCTTCTGGGTCTGGCGCACGATCAGCTGCTGCGCCTTGTCGTCGTAGCGCACGTCGATCTTGGGGTAGCCGAGGCCGTAGACCCACTGGTTCCAGAACCAGCCCAGGTCCTCGCCCGCGATCTCCTCGGTCACGGTGCGCAGGTCCTCGGACGTCACCGTGCTGTCCTTGTAGCGCGCAACGTAGGCGCGAATCGAGTCGCGGAACACCTCATCGCCCACGTGCCGGCGCAGATTGTTCAGGATGGCCGCACCGCGGCTGTACTGCTTGCCGCCGAAGAGCTCGAGGGGGATGTCTCCGCGGGGATCGCGCTCGAGCTTCAGCTCGCTCGCCTTGGGCGTGCCCTTCATGTAGCCCTTGTTCTGCCTCCTGCGACGGAGCAGGAACGACTCGCGACCGTAGCGGTGCTCGAAGAAGAGGTCCGTGAAGTAGGTGGCAAAGCCTTCGTTGAGCCAGATGTGCTTCCACGTACGGCATGTCAGGTAGTCGCCGAACCACATATGGGCCAACTCGTGGGCGACGAGGCCTTCCGAGCGGTAGTTCGGGCGGATGGCCTTCGTGTGCAGCGCGCGCATGTTGAGCGTCGTCGCGGTGGTGTTCTCCATGCCGCCGTAGAGGAAGTCCCACACGTACGTCTGCGCGTAGCGCTTCCAGGGGTAGGGGGCCTGGAGGTACTCGCCGAAGAAGTCGAGCATGGTGGCCGTCTCGGCGAGCGAGGTCTTGAGCTCCTCGGTGTGGCCGGGGGGCGCGTTGAAGTCCAGCAGCACGCCGTCGTGCTTGGTGCTGATCGTCTCGAGCTTGCCCACGACGAGCGTGATCAGGTAGGTGGGGGAGCGACCGCCGAAGCGCCAGTGGTCGACCCGCAGTGCCGGGTTGGCCTTGAGGTGCGTGCTGCGGCCGAGCACGCCGTTGGACACGGTCTGCAGGTCCTCCCTGACCTTGACCGACAGGTTCCACGTGCAGCGATCGTCCGGCTCGTCGTAGCAGGGGATCCAGCGGCGGTTGTCCGTGCCCTGGCCCTGGCTGTACATGAACCACGGCGTCTCGGGGCAGGCCTCGGTGGGCCGGTGGAAGTAGAGGCCGCGCGTGGGCGTGCTGAGGTACTCGATCGTGATGCGGGTCTCGGTGCCCTTGGGCAGCGTGGTGCCCAGATGCACGGTGAGGATGCCCCGCTTGCCGTCGAGCTCGGTCTTGAGCACCGCCGTGCCGGAGGTGGCCTTCAGGATCTTCGTATCCTGGCTGTGCAGCCGGATGGCGGCGAGGCCGTCCACCAGGGCTCGCACGTGGTGGGTGACCCGCCCGCGGACCGTGCCCTTGGCCAGGTCCGGCGTGACGTGGATGTCCATGTGGAGCTGGTCGAAGTCCCGGGTGGTGTGATCCAGCGGGCGGGGCGCCTCGGGAGCCCCCTGGGCGAGGCCGGGGCCCGCCCACAGGGCGAGCAGCAGGGCGAAGGGGGCAAGGCGTAGCATCCGGTCCATGAGGCGTCTCCGTGACGTTCAGATGCTAGCGTTCACCCCCATGAAGCGTCGACTCGCGTTCCCGATTGCCAGCCTCCTCCTCCTGATTGCCGCAGCGCCGTTCTGCGCGGCCCCGGCCGCCGCCGACGAGCGGGTGCCGATGATCGGCTCGCAGGACCTGCCCGAGCTGGGCACCCTCGCGCCGATCGAGCGCCAGGACGTGACCCATGTCCGCGTCGGCAAGCGCGACGACATCCGTTGGTTCGCGGTCACCGGCGTCAACGGCATCGTGGACTACAAGGGGCTGGTGGCCGTCCTCAAGCAGCGTGCGGGCACCCGCCGGCCGAGCACCCACGGCGTCTGGCTCACCGCGAGTGCCGGGCATGCCTGGGCCCACGTCCTCGTGCTCGTGAAGGCCTGCTTCGAGGCCGGCATCTACCGGGTGGGGGTGCGCGCCCGCAGCGAGACCACCGGTCGTGCGCTGGGCTTCCCGCTCTTCCTCCCCGCGGGCCCCTCGGGCATTCCCGGGGTCAAGGCCGGGCGCCTCACCCTGCGCCTCGATGCGCTGCACCCGAAGGAAGTGAAGGGCGCCTCGGACATCGGCCACGTCTATGCCGCCGCACGCCGCGCTGTCGAGCGCCGCGGTGAGTTCGGCGTCGACAAGGTCCTCGGCAAGATCTGGATCTCCCCGAATGCGCCGCTGCAGTACGCCTTGAGCACGATCGATCTGCTCTACCGCGGCGGCTGCGCCGGCGTGCAGGTCCAGATGAGCATGAAGGCTTCGTGGCGCGGCCTCGATGTCGTCCCCGTCGTCGAGATCCAGGGCGGCGTCGCCGCGCGCACACCGCAGGCGCTCAAGCCTCCCCGCATCCAGCCGCGCGCCACCCCGTGGGGCATCCACGGTGCCAACGAGGCCGGCTGGGTCGACTTCCAGGTCACCGACCTGCCGGCGATCGACACGAGCGGCAAGAAGGGCACGAAGCGTTCGCCGCCGCGTCCGAACTACGCGGCCTCGCGCGCGGGCGTCCCGCCCGCCATCGCCAGGAGCGTGGACGAGATCATCCGTACCTGGGGCCACGACTTCGGTCTGGACCTCAACGAGATGGTGCGCCAGCCCGCCGGCCTCAGCCCGGCCGTGCAGAAGCGCTTCTCCGTCGCCCTGCGGCGCAAGGAGGTGCTGCCCCAGATCGTGCGGCCGGCGCGCAAGGCGTTCCCGGATGCGACGGGCGTGTTCCCGTCCACCCTGCAGCTGCACGCCTACCTCTTCCACCAGGGCAAGATCCAGGGGAAGGCGGACGTGACGATCGCGCTCACGGGCTCGCAGGTCGAGGTCGTCTTCGGCACCTGGGAGCCGCTCGACTCGAGTGCCGCCGTCACGCTCGTGCCGTTCGGCGTGGATCCGTTCGCGGCGGGTGATGCGTCGGCGTTCCGTGTCTGGTTCGAGAGCCAGTTCCACAAGCACCGCGCGCCCGGTGCCGCCTGGCCGCTGGCGCCTGAGGCCGAGGTACTGCGCTTCCTCCCGGCCGTGGCCCACCCGGGGACCCAGCGGGCCCTGGCAGGCCGGGCCGCCGGCCTGGCGGCCCTGGACCGGGCCCTCCAGAGCACGCCCTACGACCGCGTGGCCCTGTTGCCCCAGATGGGGACCGCGGCCGTGACGGGGGCGAACCGCCGGGTCATCGGGACCCTGACGCTGCGCTTCGAGCCCCAGGAGGGGGAGCTGCGCATCAACGGCCTGACGGCACGCCGGGCCCCGTAGGGTCGACGGCCCCGGCCGCTTCGCCTACGCTGCGGCCCCCGTCGTTCCTGGAGCCCCCCATGCGTACCGCCCTCGCTCTTGCCCTGATGACGTCCCTCGCTTGCGCCGTCGGCTGCAACTCGTCGAACGCGCGCGCCCGCACCGCGGCCGCGCCGGCTTCCACGAGCATCACCTCGGCGCCCCGCGCCCAGGGCACCGGTTGGACCACGCCCCAGGGGGCGACGACCTACAGCGGCTCGCCGCAGGTCCCGGCCTACCGCTCGGCCCCCCAGGCGGTCACGGTGACGCCGCGCACGCCGGCCCAGACGCCGGGCTTCGCGCAGCAGCCGCCGATCATGGATGACCTCCCCCAGCCGCCGCCCGTGAACCTGCCGGCGGAGGCGACGTGGACGCCGCCCCCCGTGGCGGGGGAAGCGGGCACGGGTGCCGGCGCTGGCTGCGGTGGCGGCAAGGGCTGAGGCTAGTCCTCGCGCGGGCCGGTCGGGCCCGCACCCACTCGACTTCGATCCTGACGATCCGCGTACGCGCCTCGGTGCTGCGCGGATCGTGATCGTTTTGCCGGGCTAGGCCATGGGGAGCGTGACGCGGAACGTACTGCCCTGGCCCGGAGCGCTTTCGAGTTCGATGCGCCCGTCCAGCGCCTGGACGAGGTGCTTGACGATCGCGAGGCCCAGCCCCGTGCCGCCCACCTCGCGCGAGCGGCCTTCGTCCACGCGGTAGAACCGCTCGAAGATGCGGTCGTGCTTCTCCGTGGGAATGCCCGGCCCGTCATCGGAAACCTCGATGACGAGTTCCTCTCCCTGGGCGCGAGCGTGGACTTCCACCTGGCTGCCCTGGCTCGAGTAGTTGATTGCATTGTCGATGAGGTTGCCGACGATGCGCCGCAGTGCCTCCGGCTCGGCCAGCACCGGGCACGCTTCGTCGGGCAGGGATGACGAGAGCTTGACGGCGTGCTCCCCGGCCAGGGGCGCGGCGTCCTCGACGACCTCGCGCAGGGCCACCCGCGCATCGAAGGCCTCGGTGGCCAAGCGCGCGCCTTGGGTCTCGAGGCGCGAGAGGGCGAGCATCTCCTGCACGATGTCGCCGAGACGATGGGTCTGCTTGAGGACGCGTCCGAGAAAACGCTCGCGCACCTCCAGGTCCATGGCTTCGTCGTCGAGGATGGTCTCCACCATCCCGCGCACCGAGGCGATGGGCGTCTTGAGCTCGTGGGAGGCGTTGGCGATGAAGTCGCGCCGCATGGACTCGACGCGCTCGCGCTCGGTAACGTCCTCCAGGACGATCACGGCGCCGCGGGCCGCGCCATCGTCTCCGAGCAGCGGGGAGGCGTGCAGCTTCACGATGCGATCGATCGCGCCGCGCGGGAGCCGTACCTTCGAGGTCTGCTCCTTCTGCTTCTTGACCGCGGCCGCCAGCGTGGCCAGGACGGCGGGCACGCGGATCGCTTCCCCGATGGGGCGCTTGGCGGCGTCTTCCTCTGCGATGTCGAGGATCTCGCACGCCGCCTCGTTCATCAGCACGACACGTTCTTCCGTGTCGATGGCCAGGACGCCCTCGACCATGCCTCGCAGGATCGAGCGCAGCTCGCGCTGGTCGCGGCGGATGGTCGTGACCTCCTCCTCCAGTCGCGCGGCCATCGCATTGAAGCTGTGGCCCACGTCGCCGATCTCGTCATTGGTCGTGACGGGCGCGCGGCGAGCGAAGTCGCCTTCCGCGATGGCCGCCGCCGCCTCCGAGACCGCGCGGAGGGGGGCCGAGACGCGGCGTGCGACGAACAGGGCTCCCAGCAGACCGAGGAGCATCGCGAAGCCGACAGCCCCCAGCACCGTGACGCGCAAGTCGGCCAGCCGGGTATCCAGGTTGAGCAGGGGCTGGGAGCCCCGCACGAAGAACTTCGGCGCGGTCTCCGACCCGACCATGCGTGCCACGTAGATCATGCGCTGGCCGAGGGTCTGGCTCTGCCGGGAGGACTCGCCGAACGGTGAGTCGCGGCTTGCGCGGATCTCCGCTCGCTCCGCATGGTCGTCCATGGTGGCAGGATCCCTGTGCGAATCGGCGAGGACCCTGCCGTCCCCGCGGATCAGGGTGATCCGCATGCTGGTTCGGGCCCCGAGGGCGTGGATCCTGGCCTGCAGCACATCGTTGCGCTCGGTGGGGGGGGACGTGGCCAGGAGCGTGCAGAGGATGTCGACCTGGGCGCGCAGGCGCTCGCGTGTCTCCGTCTCGACGCTGTCCCGTACCGTGCGCGTGGCAAGCCAGGTGGCAGCGAGCCCCGTCACCGCAATGAGCACGACGGTCGAGAGGAAGATCTTGAGGAAGATGCGCGGACGGATCACGAACGGCCCCCGCTCCGAGAAAACGTCCTGCGGCGGCAGGACGGCCCCGAGGCGCTCTAGTCTCGGAACTTGTACCCGACGCCACGCACCGTCTCGATGACGTCGCGTTGCTCGCCCAGCTTCTTGCGGATCGCCCGGATGTGGACGTCGATGTTGCGATCCACGCGGATCGCGTCGTCTCCCAGCACGCGCCGCAGCAGCACATCGCGCTCGTAGACGCGCCCCGGGCGGGCCGCGAGGAAGTGCAGGAGGCGGAACTCGGTGGCGGTGAACTGCAGCGTCTCGCCGTCGATCTCGACCTCGTGGCGCGCGGGGTCGATCTTGATGGCACCACGTCGGAGGGGGCGGCGCGGGTCGTCGTCGACGCTGGCGTGGCCCCGTCGCAGCACGGCCTTCACGCGCGCGATGACCTCCTTCACGCTGAACGGCTTGGCGATGTAGTCATCGGCGCCGAGACCCAGTCCCAGGATGACGTCCGTCTCCTCGTCCTTGGCCGTGACCATGATGATCGGCGTGGCGCCGACGTTGGGGTCCTGGCGGACCCGCCGGCAGACCTCGAGGCCGTCGATGTCGGGCAGCATCAGGTCCAGCAGGATCAGGTCGGGCTTCTCCGTGAGGGCGGCACGCACCCCCTCGCCGCCGTCGCTGGCCGGGGAGACCTTGAAGCCCTCGCGCGAGAGGTTGTAGGAGAGGACCTCACGGAGGTCCGCCTCGTCTTCGACTACAAGGATGCGTTCACGCGTCATGGTGTCGTCCAGGGGGGGGGCCTGCCGGGCAGGCGTCGAGTTTCAACCGACGTGACCCAGGCGGGGCGCGCGGCCCCGCGCAGGCCACCAGGATAGCCGCGGTCGTGACCGTATTGCGGCCTGCCTCGAGGCGCCGTCACGGTGTGATCCCGAAGTCGAAGCCCAGCGCGCGAAGGTGCGTGGCCTCCTCCTCGAGGTCCAGTCGGCTCAGCGGATGGGCGGCCAGCCAGCGCTTGGGGACGCGCAGCCGGACCCGTACGGCGTCGCCCGTCAGGCGCAGCGGCGGCAGATCCACGGGCGAGCGCGAGCGGTGCAGCAGGACGCTCAGGCGCAACACCAGGATGAGGTAGGCCGCCCGCTCGTAGTCCTCGTCGCTGAGCGCCTCGACGTACTCCAGGTCGATCTTGCGGCGATGGCCGCCCACGATCGTGGCGAGCAGCCGCTGGTCGTCGCGCGAGAACCCCGGCATGTCCGCATGGCGTAGCAGGTACGCGCCGTGGCGATGGTGCTTGCTCCACGTGACCGCCAGCCCTTGCTCGTGCAGCCGCGCGGCCCACGACAGCACGCGTCCGTCGGCCGTGGGATCGAGCCCCCAGCTCGCGGGGGCGTGGGAGAGCAGGGCGAGAGCCGTGCGCTCCACGCGGGAGGCCTGCGCGGCATCGATGCGGTAGCGCAGCTGGAAGCCCCGGATGGTCCGCTCGCGCACGTCCTCGTGACGGATGCGTCCGAGCAGGTCGTAGAGCACGCCCTCACGCAGTGCGCCCGACGTGGCCGTCAGGGTGTCGAGCCCCAGGCGATCGAAGAGCGCCTGCAAGATGGCCACGCCACCGGGGAAGACGCGCGCCCGATCCGGCCGCAGGCCCTTGAGCTTGAAGGAGCCGATGTCGCCCGCGCGGATCATCGCGCGCCGCAGCTTCTTGAGTCCGGACGCCGTGATGCCTTGCGCCCCCCAGCCGTTCTGGCGCAGGATGGAGTCGGCCGCGCGGATCGTGCCCGAGGCGCCCACGGCCTGCTGCCAGCCGCTCTCGCGAAAGGCGCGCTCGATGGAGCTGAACTCGCGCTGGGCGCGCAGGCGCGCGGCCTCGAACGCCTCCTCGGTCAACAGCCCGTCGCCAAAGCACTTCTTGGTCAGTCGCACGCAGCCCACGTTGAGGGTGTGCACCTCACGCGCCACGAAGTGCTCGCCCAGGATGCACTCCGTGCTGCCGCCGCCGATGTCGACGACCAGGCGCGGACCGGGATCGTCGGGCAGGCTGTGCGCCACGCCCAGGTAGATGAGCCGGGCCTCTTCGCGTCCCTTGATGACCTCGATCGGATGGCCGAGTGCTTCCTCGGCTTCCGCCAGGAACTCCGACGAGTTGCGGGCGGATCGCAAGGTGCTCGTGCCCACGGCGCGTACGCGGCCCGGCTCTACCTCGCGCAGGCGTTGATTGAACCGCTCGAGGGCACGCAGGGCCCGCTGGCGCGTGGCCTTCGTGAGCACGCGTCGCTTGCCGAGGCCGCGCGCCAACTGCACGGGCTCGCGCACGCGGTCGATGGGGCGTACCTCTTCGCCGCGCACGCGCGCGATGACCATGTGGAAGCTGTTCGAACCGAGATCGACGGCCGCCACCTGGCGTCCCTGGACCTCTTCCGTGCCTCGCTCGTGCGCCCTGGTCACCCGCTCACTCCGAATCCTGTTTGCGCAGGGTACGCAGGGCGCGGCGCACGATGTAGTGCGTCTCTTGGCTTTGCGTGTTCTTCATCCAGCGTTCACAGACAGCGCGGGTCCAGTCGGGCTGGGACTTCGACGCATCGTTGAGCCAGTTGGCGACCGCATTCTGCACGTAGCGACTCGGGTCGGCCCGTAGCGGCTCGAGCAGCGCCAGGGCCTGCTGTGGGTCCTCCTTGAGGGCCGGCAGGTGCTGCGTCCAGACACCCCGCGGACGCGTGCCCTCGATCGCACACCGGCGGATGGTCGCCTCGGCGTCGTGCACCCAGGGCTCGCGCAGGGCGAGGCCGCGCTCCAGGTCCTGCGCCAGGTGGGGCCGGAAGGAGTCCCAGGCGCATTCGCGGACGGACATGCCGCCATCCCGGGCGAACGGCCGCGCCGCCTCCAGCCGCGCGGCCAGGTCCAGCGACATGTCGGCCGTGTGGACGTACGCCGCCCAGGCGCGCACGAGATCACTCGGGTGCGTGGCCAGGGCGCGGAAGGCGCGCGCGCGCTCCGCGGCGCGGGGGAGCCCGGCGAGGGCGCCATGCCAGGCGGCCCCCATGCCGCGCACGCGGCGCGCGCCGACGAGTGCCCGTGCCTGCCGCTGCAGCTCGGGCGCGAGGGACTCGACGCCGCAGTCGCGCACGGCCGCACCGACGAGTGCGACGTGGTCGATGGCGAGCCACTCCGCGAGGGTGACCGTCTCGAGGAGCCCGGCGTTCAAGGCGCGGCGGACGTCATCCGGAATGTCGGCCATACGGCTGGCGCCGGTGCGCGCGCGCAAGGCTGCCAGGCGCTTCGGGTTCATGCGTTTCGCAGGGCGGCTTCGCACGCGCGTCGCAGCGCCTGCTCGCGCGGATCGTCGAACACGTTGAAGCCGAGCCGGTTGGTGACGTAGGCGTAGCCGCAGCGCGTGTCCGGATCGGCGTACCCGAAGGACCCGCCGACCCCGGGTGCGCCAAACGCACGCGGAGAGGTACCGAAGTCGAAGTCGGAGCTGGGCTTCATGAAGCCGAGGGCGTAGGCCGTGTGGCGCTTGAACACGCGGTCGTACTCGCCCGCCTCCGGCAGCTGCACGGGGGCGGCGAGCAAGGCGCGCGTCGCCGCGCCGATGCCGAGCGGCCCGCCATCGTTGGCCAGCGCGCCGTAGAGCGCGGCGACGGCGCGCGCGGTCGCGTAGCCGTTGGAGGAGGGCAACTCGAGGCCCCGCCACACGGGCAGGTCGAGATCCGCCGGCCCCTCGAGCCGCGGATTGCGGACGCTCTTCGCCGTGAGCGACCACGGGCAGATCAGCGCGAGCGCGAAGCGCGGCGAGAGCTCGCCCGGATGCGCGAAGATCTTCAGCGGGTTGACCGGCTCGATGGGGGCGATGCGGCTGGCCGGCAGATCCGGCGGCACGCCGACGGAGAGCCGCTGCCGCAGGGGGGCGGCGAACTCCTCCTGCACGAGGGTGCCGATGGTGCGGCCGCGTTCGTCCGCGCGGCGGGCGATCTCGTTCTGGAAGAAGCCCAGGCTGAGCGCGTGGTACGCGTGACGCGTGCCGGGGGGCCACGCCGGCTCCTGACGGGCGAGCACCGTGGCCAGCGCGTCGAGGTCGCCGACCAAGGCCGGCGTGAGCCGCGTGTCCACCCCGGAGAGTCCCGCCTGGTGCGCCAGCAGCGTGCGCAGGGTGATCGCGCCCTTGCCCGCCGCGGCGAACTCCGGCCACAGGTCGGCGACGGGTGCGTCGTAGTCCAGGCGGCCCTGGGCATGCAGCCACGCGAGGGCGGCCGCAGCCAGCCCCTTCGTGACCGAGTACGTGAGCACGACCGTGTCCTGCTCCCAGGGCGAGGCGGTGGCGCTGTCGCGCACCCCGCCCCAGAGGTCGACGAGCGTCTCCCCGTCCCGGACGAGGGCGCAGGCCCCGCCGAGCTCGCCCCGCAGGGCCAGGTTCTCGGCGAAGGCGGCACGCACGCCTTCGAAGCCGGGCGCGGCATGGCCATGGACGGGGGGCGTGGGCATGGCGCCCTTCTATGCTGGGAGCCCGACCGTGCCAGTCGCGAACCGGAATTCCCGGCTTTCGCGGAGGGTCGCCGCCTTGGGCGGGCATGGTGGGGTAGAGAAACGCCGATGACGCCGCCGCCGCCCCCCTCTGCCGACCTGCTCCTGGAGCATGGTGCCTTCCTGCGCCGCCTGGCGCGCAGCCTCGTCGTGGACGAGCAGCGTGCCGAGGACGTGGTCCAGGAGACCTATCTGGCAGTGCTGCAGCGCCCCCCGCCCCCGGGCGTGCGGCTCAAGGCCTGGCTCGGTGGCATCACCCGCAACCTCTCGCGGCGCTCGCGCCGCACCGAGGGGCGCCTGCGGCGTCGCGAGGGCAAGGCTGCGCGCCCCGAAGGGCAGGACGCCGACCCCATCAGCGAGCGCCTCGAGCTGCAGCAGATCGTCTCGGCTGCCGTGGCGCGCCTGCCGGAGCCCGGGCGGACGGCGCTGGTGAAGCGCTACTACGACGGCCTCACGCCCACCCAGATCGCGGCGGAGGAGGGCGTCTCGGTGCGCACCATCGAGAGCCGCCTGCGCCGCGTGCGCGAGCGGCTGCGCGCCGACCTCGACGCCTCCTACGGCCCGCGGGCCGTCTGGCAGGCGGCGCTGCTGCCCATCGCCGGATGGACGCGCGCCGGTCTCGAATCAGCCGCAGCCACGGGAGCCCAGGTGAGCGTGCCGACCGCCGCTGGCGTGGGCACCGCCGTCGCGGCAGGA
>JARGNS010000015.1:2080-7097 GCA_029213105.1 Planctomycetota bacterium | reverse complement strand
GTCACCATCATGAGCGTCAAGACCACCGTGGCCATCGTGGCCGCCTGTGCCGTGAGCGCCTTCCTCGCCGGACGTCACCTGGCCCCCGCCGGGGAGGACGCCCTGCTGACGGTGGACGCGCCGAGCGCACGTCACGACGAAGGCCCCGCCCTGGATGCCCGCGGCGCCCAACTCGAGAAGGCGCGCCATGAACTGAAGGCCGCCCAGGAGCGGAACGCGAAGCTCGAGCAGGACAACGAGGCCCTGCAGAAGCAGCTGGCCGCTCTCATCCCCGACATGGCTCTTCCCGAAGGGGCGGCGGCGGGGGCCGGCGGCTCAATCTATGGCCCGACGAAGCTGCGGGGTGTCCTCGAGGCGCAGGACTGGGCCAGTGCGGGCGACGCGGCACGGAAGCTCCTGCCCGTGCTTGCGGAGCTCACGAGTGCGATCGGCACGGGCACCGACGTCGACGAGTCGCGCATGCTGGACATCGCCAAGCACAACGGCCCGCTGCAGACCCTGGCCATCGGGCTGGCGCAGGACGGGGTCCCCGGTACGGGCGTCAACGGCTCCTTCACGCATCCGGCGGCCAGCGTCAACCTCGTGCGTGCGACGCTCGCGCAGGCCAAGGTGCCCCTGGATGACAAGCAGTCCGCACGCTTGAACGACCTCGGGGACCGCTACCTCGAAGAGGACGCACGTCGTCTGGCTGGCTACGGCGATGAGGTGCTCGCGCTGCAGAAGGCGATCGACGAGGGCGACCTCAAGGATCGCTTCTACGCCGACGTCGACGCGCTGCTTACGCAGGCGCAGGTCGAGGTGCTGCATCCGCCTGCGGTCAAGGGACGCCTCGGCGTGGACATCTTCTCCAGCGGTGTCATCTGGCACACGCTCGGCAAGATGATCCGGTTCGAGGATCGGGAGGACTTGGCCCCGCGGCTCGCGCGCGCCCTGATGGCCGAGTACAAGTTCACCGAGTCCGAGGCCGGCATCGTGAGCGATGCGGCCGCCACCTGGGCAAACTCGTTCAGCGAGGAAGACCTGGCCGACTTCGGCGAGCGTGTCTACGTGGAGAGTGCCGGCTTCTCGGGCGGTCGCGTCGCCGGCTGGGCCAAGCTCGCTCCGGCCCGTCGCGCTGCGGGGTACACCCTCGTGTTGAAGCAGACACTCTCGGACCGTCTGCCGGCGGGGTCGGAAGGCGCGGCGCGCATGCGCCGCAGTGGTCCGAACTTCGCCATGCCGCTTAAGAAGTAGCCCGTCGTTCGTCGGGGCTGAAACCTGCCGCGCTCTTCGGCGTCGTCTTCTGCACAGGCGCGCCGATGCGCCAGGAGAGCCCCCCCGATGACGTCCTTCCAGCTGCACACCCTTGAATCCGCGCCGGAGAGCGCCAAGCCCATCCTCGCCGGCGCCGAGCAGGCGCTGGGCTTCGTACCCAACCTCTACGCGACCATGGCCGACGCGCCGGCCCTGCTCGAGGGCTACACCACGCTCGCCAAGGTGTTCGACAAGAGCGCCCTCAGTGCGACCGAGCGCCAGATCGTGCTGCTTGCCGTGAGCTTCGAGAACGACTGCGACTACTGCATGGCCGCGCACACGGCCATCTCCGGCATGCAGAAGGTGCCGGGGGACGTCGTCGCCGCGTTGCGCGACGGAATGCCGCTTGCCGACGCGAAGCTCGAGGCGCTGCGGGCCTTCACCCGCGGCCTCGTGCAGGCACGAGGCTTCGCCCAAGCCGGCGACGTCCAGGCGCTGCTCGACGCTGGCTACACGCGCAGCACGGTGCTCGAGGTCATCCTCGGTGTCGGCCTCAAGACGATGAGCAACTTCACGAACCATGTGGCGAAGACGCCGCTCGACGACGCCTTCGAGCCCGTGAAGTGGGAGCGTCCCGCAGGCGCCGCGGTCTAGTCGACGAGTGTCCCGGTTTCGAACTCGACCCCGTCGCCGGCTCGTCCGGCGGCGGGGTTGCTCATGCCTGGGAAGCGCCTAGGAGCGGAACAGCTCGAGCACCAGGCCCCCGAGGATGTAGATGAGGCCTGCGCAGAAGATGCCGCCGACGAGGAACAGCGCGAGGTTGACCGTCGGCTCATCGCCTTCCATGCGCGGGCGGCGTGTGCGCCTGAGCTGCAGACGCGGGATGCGTCGGCGTTTGGCCGGCGGGAGGGGCCTTGCCTTGCCGCCCGGTGTCCAGGTCTTCGGCGCGGCCTTGCTGCCGACGCCGCCGTAGTAGCCGTTGTTGCCATCCTTGGGGCCTGTCGGGATGCGCATCAGTCACCCGCCCCGCGGACGAGGCGCGCGCCACGCTTGCCGAGCTCGGTGAGGTCGAAATCGCCGATGCCCATCTCGAGGATCATGAACCCAAGGTACGCGAGAAAGACCACGGCGACCGCGCAGACCACGAAGGTCATGACGGGCGTGGTCGTGCGTGTGCGTCGTCGCGTGCTGCGCAGCCGTAGCTTCTGGAGTCGGGGCGGCGCGGGCCGCTTGCTGCGCCGGGATGCGCGCGGCTTCCAGATCTTGGGAGCCGGCGCGCGCGCCGTGCTCGAGTACCAACCCATGCTCGCTCGTGAATGCGGTAGCGGCAGCTTCATGATGGGGCCCCGGCGAGAACGTCGCCGCGGCGCAGGGTCGGTTCCTCCGTCGCGTGTCTGGGATTCCTACGAGCGCGGGCTTCCGCCGTTGGCCGAAATCGCCAGGCGAATCGGGTCGACGCGCCTAACTACTTGCGGATCCTCAGCTTGAGATCGAGGAGCCACCAGGCGTCCGCTTCCCACTGCCAGTCCGTCTGCATCACCTTCTCCTGGCCCTCGAGGGTCCAGAAGATCGCCACCTGATGCGCGACGACGGAGTCGCGGCTCTCGAACGTGATGGCGGGGCGCTTGGCTTCCCAGTCGTGGCGCCGGAACAGCTTGCGCAGGAGCTGGCTCTTGCGCTTGCGCAGGTCACGCGCCATGAAGGCGGTGATGTCCGCGCGTGCGCCCGTGTTCCACGCTGTTTGGAAGCGGTCGAGGGAGGGCTGCAGATCGGCGGTGGGGGTGTTGGGCCCGGGGATCTCGCGTGACGGTGCCGGGCATGCGGTCAGCAGCAGGGCGTAGAGCGGCAGGGCCCAGGTGAGCCGTCGCGGCATGGGGCCTCCTCCGTGGTGGCGCTGGTACCCCGGGCAGGATTCGAACCTGCGGCCTTCGGATTAGGAATCCGATGCTCTATCCAACTGAGCTACCGGGGCCGGTGTCAGACGCGTGCGCATCGTACGCGAGCCCGGCCATCGTTCCGCGCTCTCGCGCGGACGAGGCGTACCGGGGTGGTCGCGGACCTACAGTCCCCGCCTCGGCGGGCGGCCTCTTGATCGCGCGATCCGCGGCGGGCTAGGGTGCGTGCGTTGAGATTGCGGCCGCGCTCGAGTGTTTCTGAGCGGCGCGGCCCACCCGAACCACCACTGTTGACTTGCGCCGGCTTGGTCTCGGCGCGGAAGGAGCCCTCATGGCTGTCATCGGAACCACGGTCTTCTATCTGGACGGCAACGCGTACTACAGCCCGGAGTTCGGCCGCGGTGGTTTGGCCGCCACGTTCTCCGTCGACCTGACGCAGCTCGTCCTCGGCGGCGCCACGTCGTTCCTCATCGGCATCGAGAGCCGCAACGCCGACGACACCACCTGGACTGCGAGCGGCGCGTTCGGCTCGTTCAGCAGCGTCGGCGCTGACCAGGTCGACCTCACCGGCCTGAAGGAGATCGTGCGCTTCAAGTACAGCTTCGCTGGCGGTACGCCCGCGGCGAGTGACGCTGCGCACTTCCTCATGATGGCGCCCAGTTGGCGGCCGTACTGATCGACCCGCGGCCCCAGGCCATCTAGGTTAGGAGACCGACATGTCGCCGTGTTGCTCTGCATGCAAAGGGGACTCATCTGCCCACTACGATCGAGCCCATGCACTGGCCTGGGCCTGCGCGACCTCCGACCCCGGCGAGGGGATAGGGGCATTTTGGCGGGCCGCCGTCGTCGAGAACCTCGTCCACCACTCTTCGCTTGCATCAGCGGGAGAGTTGTGGCCAAGAGGCTCTCTTCACTCAGAACTGGAGTCGGCGTTTGGCGGCGGCTTCGAGGCGTCAAGTGGAGCGGAGGTGCCGCGCCCGGGAGCCGCTGGGGTTGAGCCTGGAACCGCTGGGGTTGAGCCTGGAACCGGCTTGCTCCGCGAGTACGCATCTGACGATGAAGATGAAGATGGGGAGGGCGAGCCGGATACAGAGTACGACCACGAGCAACTCGACGATGGCGATCCTCCGGCGGATGAAGAGAAGGCTAAGTGTTGCTGCAAGTTCACCCGCGTCCGGCTGACCATTGAGAGCTTCGACCTCGGCAAGGGCAAGCCGGGGCAGGTGCATCTGGCCTACAGCTTGATTCACTTGGCCACGACAATGACGTGGAAGCCGGGTGAGTCGAACCAACCCGCGCCGTGCGATGTTCTGTGGGAAGAGCGGACGAACAGCACGTTCCATGTTCCTGGTCGGAGGAATGGTCGCTCGGTAAGGCTGACCAGGAAGGCCAGGGATGCCGGTCTAGCTGAGATTCCCGTGCCCGCGGGCCCGGACGGTGGCGATGGGAAGCCGACCCAGACTCCCGAATGGGTTGATGCGGGCCCGTGGATGAAACACTGGCTGGGTAAGGCTCCAAGAGGTGGTGAAATGCCATCATTCGACACGTTGATGAAGGCCAAGGACTGCCCTCCGCGGCAGAGGTGGCGGACCGTCGATCAGCCTAAGGCTTCGAAGGATCACTTCCCGCGGACGCTTCTGATCAAGATCACCCTCAGGAATGGCAAGCCCTGCCCATTGGATACTGTGCTCAAGGTGAGTCAGGAGATTGACAAGGACGGCAAGGTCACGACTGACCCTGAGGCGGGGAGCTCCCTCATCCCGGTCGGTTCAGAGATGCCTGATCCTGCTGGGTGGGAGCCTACTGCGAGCGAGCGCGCAGAGGCCGCGAGGGCGGACGCCGCCAAGTCAGAGGCTGAGAAGAAAAAGTCTGACCACAAGAAGAAGGGG
>JARGNS010000015.1:0-2070 GCA_029213105.1 Planctomycetota bacterium | reverse complement strand
AGCGTCCGCGATCGGCCGGCTAGACTAAGGGGGATCGCGCCTCAGTATCTTTCGCCGCTGTCGTGATTGTGGGCCCCTCTGGAGTGTGTGAATGCGCCGGTCAGTTTCGGCTCTACTTATCAGTCTCATCGTCCTCGGTGCGTGTGGCGAGCGTCACCGCGACCGCAGCCACGACACAGTCGCGACCCTCCCCCTCTGGAGAGCGATTGAGCGGCTGGATGGCCAAGGACCTCCGGTTGAGGCCAGGCTATTCATGGGGCCGTTTGACGACGAAGGTGACGGCCCTGCTCGCGTGGAGCTTCGCAACGCGTCGGGCGAGCTCCTCATCGGCTGGGACACGACGTGGTTTCACTCGTTCATGGTGTGGGACGACCTCGTCCTTGTGCTCACCTACGCGCACCACAGACCACCCGGCCGAGGAGGTGACGGCGCTGCCCCCAATGGCGAGCTTATCGCGTATGAGATGAAGCCGGCGGGCGTTGTGCGCTGGCGACAGCACCTTCCCACGATTAGTGTTCGTGAGTTCGCCGGTCGGTACACCGCTACAACCCGTGCAGAGCTCCAAGGCGGCTCTGGCGGGGGCGTGTGGTTATGCATGGAGGTGCTGGGCAACGAAGCTACGCGCTACGCCGTGACTCGCGAGACCGGTAAACTCAGAGCCCTGCGGTAGCCGCTAGGAACTACCCTGAGTCCCTTGAGCGTCCGCGCGGGGCCCTGCCAGCCTCAGCCGCCATCCTCGGCGCATTCCTGCACCTGGGGGTGTTGCCGGGTTGTGATGGTCGTCGGTTGCGCGTGCACAGGCGGTGCGATGCGGATCCGGTGTTGCTCCGGAGTGGAGGTGCTGCATGTCGAGGACTCATCGTGGGGCGGCTCTCTGAGCAGGGCTCCCAAAACTGTGCACACTTTGGTGTGCACAGCACCCCCAGAGAACCCCACCGGTCCCCATAGTCTCGCGTCGGCACTTCGGGGGACCTCACCCGCGACGACCCTCTCCGGGCCCAGATAATGACCCGTACGGAGCCAGGGCACTTTCCGACCATTAGCGTGACCCATCCTCGCCGCACGGCGAGAGGAGGGCATGCCGAGACGACGCCGAATCGACGCACCCGGGATGCTCCATCACGTGATGAACAGGGGCATCGCCCGCCGCACGGTCTTCGAGACCCGACAGGATGTGCGCTACTTCCTGGCGCAGCTTGCGCGGGAGGCCCGCAATGGGCACATCCGGATCATGGCCTACGCTGTGTTGACGACCCACTTCCACCTGCTTCTTGAGAGCACCAAGGGCGAGCTGTCCGACGTGATGCGAAGGGTCCTGAACCGCTACGTGCGCCGGTTCAACCGCACACGCCGTCGGGACGGGCCTCTGTTTCGCGGGCGGTTCCGCTCGACCCCTGTCCGCACGGAGCGCTACGTCTCGGTTCTGCTCCGCTACATCGATCACAATGCGCCCGAAGCTCGGCTCGTCTCTTCTGCGATGCAGTACCCTTTCGGAAGCGCGTACCACTACAGCAGGGAGCGCCGACCGAAGTGGCTCTACGGCGGGTGGCTCGACGCGCGTCTGGGTGCGAGCGGACCCGAGGAGAGCGCGCGCCTCTATCGACAGCACGCCGGATCGGAGCTTCGCCCGGGGGACGCCGCCGTCATCGAGTCGCGGGCGAGTACCACGGCATCCGGTGACGACGACTGGGACAGTCTGATCGGCGCGGCCCCCTCCAAGGTGCTGGCGTGGATGCAGCGCAAGGCCATGTTGGCGGATGCCACCGAGGTCGGCTTGCCCTATGTGTCGATGCACGAACTCCTGGTGGTCGTGCGTTCGGCGCGTCGGGAGGGCCCGCTGCGGTGCAAGACGGGCGGAGAGCGGCGACGTGACGCGTGGCCTGTCCTCACGTGCGGACTGCTGCGGGATCTGGCTGGCGCTACCTTCGCCGATGTCCGCAGGCTGCTCGGGTGTACGGGGGCCGCGGCGGTGAGGCGGAACCGGCAGCACCGCCGACTCCTGGGTGCGTGCCAGACGTATCAGCACGCCTGTGCCCGGGTCGCGGCGTCGGGCTTGCGTAGCCACTAATT
>JARGNS010000014.1:10557-19105 GCA_029213105.1 Planctomycetota bacterium | reverse complement strand
CGCCATCATCCTCACGTCGCACTACATGGAAGACATCGAGAGGCTCTGCAAGCGCATCGTCATCATCGATGACGGTGGGTTCATCTACGACGGCCCGCTGGCCGAGATCTCGAACACCTACGCCAACCAGAAGATCGTCACGGCGCACCTCACGCGAGACGGCTCGGGGCGCACGGACCGTGCTGCCCTCGAGGAGTTCGGTCAGTTGCTCGAGGCCGACGACACCCAGCTGAGGCTCTGCGTGTCGCGCGACCAGGTCGCCGCGGCCAGCGCCTACATCCTGGATCAGCACGACGTGGCCGATCTCTCGATCGAGCAAGAGGACATCGGCACGGTCATCGAGCGCATCTTCGCGGAGCGGCGGCAGGAGCGCTCGTGACGGCGCGTCTCTTCTTCCAGGTCGTGAGCATGGAAGCGCGGCGGCGCATGAGCTACCGCGTGGACTTCTGGATCAACGCGATTGCGGGCTTCGCAGCCGAGTTCGCCATCGTCTGGTTCCTGTGGAAGGCGATGTTCGCCGAGAGTGGCGCGACCGTGATCGCCGGCTTCACGTTCGAGCAGGTCCTCGTGTACTACGTCGTCGCCATCCTCGTGGCCAAGATCGTGCGCGGAACCGAGTTCGACGGCCAGGCGTCCGAGGACATCTACCAGGGCGGCCTCAATCGCTATCTGGTGGTCCCCGCGCCGTACTTCGCATTCAAGTACGCCCAAGCCGTAGGCGCCCTGCTGCCCGCGTTCGTGCAGGCGATGGTCTTCGGGGCCGGATGGTGGCTTGTGAGTGACGGCGCGGGCATGGAACACATCACCCTCGGCGGCGTCCTCATGGCGATCGGGGCTCTCGCCCTGGCCAACTTCCTCTACTTCATGATGGCGTACTCGCTGCACTGCGTGGCGTTCTGGGCCGACAACGTGTGGAGCCTGCTCGTGGCGCTGCGCTTCGTGACCAGCCTGCTGGGTGGTCTCATGGTGCCGCTGGCCCTGTTCCCCGACGGGCTGCGCCGCCCCAACGAGTTCCTGCCCTTCCGCAACCTCTTCGCCCTTCCGGCCGAGGCCCTGCTGGGGCGCGTGGCGTTCGCGGCCTGGTGCGAGGCCATGCTCGTCGGGGTCATCTGGTTGGGCGTCGCCACCGTCGCCGCCCGGATCGTGTGGCGTCGCGGCAACCTGCAGTACAGCGGGGTGGGCATATGAGCCGCTACCTCGTCCTGTATGCGTACTTCCTGCGTTTCTCGTTCAGCAAGGCCATGGAGTTCCGCGTCGACTTCTTCTTTCGCGTGGGCATGGATGCACTCTTCTACGCCACGCACCTGGCGTTCTTCTGGGTGATCTACCAGCACACGCCTTCGGTCGGCGGCTGGAACCTCGATCAGACCCTCGTGTTCGCGGCCGGCATCTTCGTAGCCGACGCGCTCCACATGACGTTCCTCTCCAACAACATGTGGCTCTTCCCATTCCTCGTGAACAAGGGAGACCTCGACTACTACCTCGTACGACCGGTCTCGACGCTGTTCTTCGTCTCCCTGCGTGAGTTCGCCGCCAACTCGTTCCTCAATCTCCTGCTCGCGGTCGCCATCCTGCTCTGGGCATTGGGTCGCTATCCCGAGGCGCTGGGCGCGGGTCAGGTCACGCTCTACATCTGCTTGGTGATGCTCGGGAGCTTCATCAACTACACGATCAGCTTCCTGTTCGTCGTCCCGGTGTTCTGGCTGCACAACGCCGCCGGCCTGCGCGACACGTATTTCGGCCTGAGTCGCTTCAGCGGCCGTCCCGACGGCATCTACAAGGGCTGGGTTCGTAGGATCCTGACCTCGATCCTGCCGTTTGCCCTGATCACATCGTTCCCGACACGCGCGCTCTTCCAGGCGGACGGGTTGTCGATCGCCGTGCACATGCTGATCGTCGCCGCCGTGACTTTCGGCCTGCTGCTGTTCCTCTGGCACCGGGGACTCCGTTCCTACGCCTCGGCATCGTCGTAGGACCACAGCCATGAAGAACCGACAACTGCGCGACGCCGTCGACCTCGAGGAAGCCCTCGCGGCCGAGCGCTGTCTGCTGTTCAAGCACAGCCCGCGCTGCGGCATCAGCGTATCGGCCTACAAGGAGGTCGAGGCCTTCCTGGCGGGACACCCCGAGGTCCCCGCGCGCTGGCTCGATGTCCGGCCCCAGCGCGCGTTCTCCGACGACATCACGGAGCGCACCGGCGTGCGGCACGCCTCGCCCCAGGTGCTCTGGATCGTCGGTGGTGACGTCGTCTGGCACGGCAGCCACTTCGACATCGATCGTGCGACGCTCGCGCGCGTCACGGCGAGCTAGACCCGGGCTGGCGGCTACAGACTGGCGGCTACGTCCCGCGCGGCGTAGGTGAAGATGATGTCGGCGCCCGCACGCTTGATCGAAAGCAGGCACTCGGCCATCACGGCCTCGCCGTCGATCCACCCACGGGCACCGGCGGCCTTCACCATCGAGTACTCGCCACTCACGTGGTACGCCGCGACGGGGATATCGACCTCGGCACGCACGTCGGCGATGACATCGAGGTAGGCGAGGGCCGGCTTGACCATGACCATGTCCGCGCCCTCCGCGACATCCAGGTTGACCTCGCGCATCGCCTCGCGGCGGTTGGCCGGGTCCATCTGGTACGTCTTCTTGTCTCCCGACCGCGGGGCCGAGTCGAGGGCACTGCGGAACGGACCATAGAAGGCCGAGGCGTACTTGACGGCGTAACTGAGGATGCCCACGTCGCGGTGCCCCGCATCATCCAGCGCTTCGCGGATGGCCAGGACGCGGCCATCCATCATGTCGGACGGCGCCACGAGGTCGGCGCCGGCCTCGGCCTGCGCGACCGCCATGCCGGCGAGGATCGGCAGCGTCTCGTCGTTCAGGATCACGCCCTCGTGCAGCAGGCCGTCGTGTCCGTCGCTGGAGTACGGGTCGAGCGCCACGTCGGTGATGACCACCATGTCGGGCAGGGCCATCTTCAGGCGCCGCACAGCACGCTGGAGCAGTCCATCCGCGCGCATGGACTCGGTGGCCATCGGGTCCTTGAGTTCGTCCCCCAGCGCGGGGAACAGCGCGATGGCCGGGATCCCCAGGTCATGGGCCTTGCGGGCCTCCTCGAGGAGGACGTCGGGGCTGTAGCGCTCGCAGCCGGGCATGGCCTCGACCGGCTGGCGGACGCCCTCGCCCTCGACCACGAACACCGGCCACACGAAGTCGCTCGGCTGCAGGCGCGTCTCACGCACGAGCCGCCGCAGGGCCGGCGTGCGCCGATTGCGGCGCGGGCGGTCGTTCATCTCGATGGGGTCCATCATGCGTCCTCGCGGCGCCTCACTCTACTCGCCCTCCCACAACCAGGCCGCGCCGAACACACCCGCGCTGTCGCCGAGCTGGTTCTGCAGGATCGGCGTCTGCAGCCGGTCATGGAAGAGCACGGCCTCGATGGCGTCGGCGCCGCGCTCGTAGAGGTAGGGGTTGTTCGACATGCCGCCCCCCAGGACGATCGCGTCGGGGTCGAGGATGTGGATCAGACGGGCCACGGCCTCGCCATAGAACGCGAGGTAGCGCTCCAGCGCCTTGGCCGCCGCGCCGTCCCCCTGCGCGACCCGGCGGAGGATCTCGGCAGCCCCGCGCTCCATGCCGGCCAGCCTCGCGTAGTCGGCTTCGAACGCAGGGCCCGAGAGGCGCGTCTCGACGCACCCGGCTTGACCGCAGTAGCAGCGGGTCGCCTCGGGGGCGTCCGGGTCCCGATCCTGAAGCGGGCTATGGCCCCACTCGCCGGCGATGCCGTGCAAGCCCTGATGCGCCCGCCCCTCGAGAGCCAGCCCGCCCCCGACTCCGGTCCCGAGGATGATGCCGAACACCACGGCCTTGCCGGCGGCAGCACCGGCCTGCGCCTCGGCCACGGCAAAGCAGTTCGCGTCGTTGGCCACCCGGATGGGCTGCCCAAGGCGCGCCTCCAGGTCGAGGTGCAGCGGATGGCCGATCAGCCCCGTGGAGTTGGAGTTCTTGACCAGCCCGGACGACCGATCGATGCAGCCGGGGATGCCCACGCCGATGCTCGCCGCGCCCCCCCCGGGCAGCCGGCGGAGGCCATCGACCACCCCCCCGACGGCCTCCAGGACGGCCTCGTACCCCGCGCCGGCCGGTGTCGGGACGCGCTCGCGCGCGACCACCTGGGAGCTCGCATCCAGCAAGACGCCCTCGATCTTGGTTCCGCCGAGGTCGATCCCGATCCGCATGGGCAGACCGTAGCCGAAACCCCTAGAATCTCGCGTTCCTCAGGAGACCGCCATGCGTCTGTCCCTCGTTGCCCTGCTCGCCACCCTCGTCCTCTGGCCGGCCGCCGTCGCCGCAGACGAACGCGGCGAGGCCGTGCGGCTGCCGGAGTCCATGGCGGTAACCCCGGATGGCAAGACCCTCGTGTTCTCCTGGCGCGGCGATCTCTGGCGCGCGCCCCTGTTGCGCGTGACGGCGGCCGAGCGGCTCACGTTTCACCCGGCACCGGACACGCGTCCGCACATCTCGCCGGACGGCAAGCACGTCGCGTTCGTCAGCACCCGCACCGGGGCCGAGCAGGTCCACCTGCTGCCGCTCGCCGGCGGGGCGCCGCGCCAGATCACGATGCACTCCGAGGGTGCCCGCGTGTACGGCTGGTTCCCCGACAGCAAGGCCGTGCTCATCCGATCGAAGCGCGACCACCATTGGCGCGCGGCCGACCGCCTGTTCCGCAAGCCGCTGGAGCTCGAGGCGCAGGCCGAGTTGCTCTTCGATGCGGACACGGGGCACGGAGCCGTCTCGCCGGACGGACGCCTCATCGCCTTCACCCGCGAAGGCATGGGCTGGACCCGCAAGGGCTACCGCGGGGACCGCGCCTCCCAGATCTGGCTCTACGACCTCGAGGCCAAGACGTTCCGCAAGCGGAGTGCAGGCAAGCACGGCGAGCTCTGGCCGATGTGGGGCCGCAACGCTTCGACGCTCTACTACATCGGCGACGTCGACGGCACCTGGAACGTGTGGCGTCTCGACATCGCCACTGGCAAGCGCAAGCAGATCACCAGTCACAAGGACGACGGTGCCGTGTGGCCTGCCATGGCAGCAAACGCGGATGTGATCGTCTATCGCAACCTGTTCGATTTCCACACGGTGCGCCCGGACGAGGGCAGCGCACCCGATCGTCTGGACGTGCGCTACGTCGGCGACCCGACCATCGATGCGATCGACCGCCGTAGCACCAAGCGCGCGACGGCCGTCGCGTTCACCGACGATGCCCGCGAGATCGCCTTCGTCGCCGGCGGGGACCTGTGGGTCATGGACACGGAGCTGCGCGAGCCGCGGCGCGTCACGAACACCCCGCAGGAGGAGCGAGACCCCGTCTTCTCGAGGGACTTCGATTCGCTGTACGTCGTGAGCGATGCCGCCGGCCAGACGGACGTCTGGAAGATGAGCCGTGCCGACGCCAAGAAGTACTGGTGGCAGAACGACGAGTTCACGGCCGAGCGTGTGACGAACGACGAGGCCACGGAGGAGGAGCTGCGACTCACGCCTGACGGCAAGCGCCTCGCCTACCTCAAGGAAGGCAGCCTCTGGTCGATGGCCACCGATGGCACCGACGCACGGCGCCACGTGCAGGGCTTCCTCGGGATGCAGTGGAGCTTCTCGCCCAACGGCCAGTGGATTGCCTACGCCGCCCCCGACGCAGACTTCAACTGGGACGTCTGGATCACGGCCGCGGACGGCTCCGGCGAGCCCGTCAACGTCTCGCGCCATCCGGACAACGATCGCAGCCCGGCCTGGTCGCCGGACGGCAAGATCCTGGCCTTCAGTGGCCGCCGCTGGACCGAAGAGACCGATCTCTGCTACGTGTGGCTGCGTGCCGAGGATGACCAGACCGACAAGCGGGACCGCACCCTCGAGAAGGCCCTGAAGAAGATGGCCGCCCGCAAGAAGAAGGGCGCCAAGAAGAAGGCCGGCAAGGGCAAGCCCGCGCCGGACGCCCCGGCCGCGCCCACGGGACTGGCGGGCAGCTGGCGTGGGCGGCTCAAGGGTCCTCAGCCGCTGCCGGAGGATGGTCTGGAGATCGGCCTCGAGCTCACCAAGTCCGAGGCGGGCTGGACGTGCGTCATCGACGTCGTGCAGCAGTTCCAGGGCACGGCCGAGACGTTCGAGGTCGATGAGGAGGCCGGCACCTTCACGTTCGCCATGACCACGCCGCTGGGCCCCATGCGCGGGGCGGGCACACTCGAGGACGGCAAGCGGGTACGCGGCACGTGGCAGGTCGAGGGTGTCATGGAGGGCACCTTCGAAGTGACCCGCGTCCTGAAGGAGGCCGCCACGGCGGATTCCGACGCGCCGGCCAAGACCGACGCGAAGCCCAAGCCCGCCCAGGAGAAGCCGGAGGGCGCCAAGAAGAAGCCCGAGGAGCCGAAGCCGCTGGTGATCGACTTCGAGGGCATCGCCGACCGGATCAAGCGCATCTCGATCCCGGACGGTGCGGAGAGCGATCTGCTCTGGTCTCCGGACGCCAAGACGCTCGCGTTCCGCGGCAGTGTCAAAGGCGCCGCGGGGCTCTACAGCGTGACCTTCCCCGACAAGCTCACCCCCAAGCTGATGACCACGGCCCGCGGCAGCCACGCGCGTTGGCTCAAGGAGGGCAAGCAGATCGCCTGGCTCTCCGGCGGCACGCCAGCCACATTGAGCAGCTCCGGCAAGCCCACGACCTTCCGATTCACCGTGCGGCACGAGGTCGACAAGCGTGCGCTCCACGGCGCGGTGTTCGATCAGGCCTGGCGCACCATGCGCGACACCTACTACGACGAGGCCATGGGCAACACGGACTGGAACGCCATCCGCACGAAGTACGGCGCCATGGCATCGGAGTGCGTCACGGCCAGCGACGTATCGCTGGTGATCAACATGATGCTCGGCGAGCTCAATGGATCCCACCTGGGCTTCAACGCGATGGCCGGCGCGTGGCGCCGGGGCGGCTGGCGTCCCTTGACCGGCCATCTCGGCTGCCGCTTCGATCCCCGCCACGACGGCCCCGGCATGCGGATCCGCGACGTGGTGCGGGACACACCGGCCGATCAGGCGCGTTCGCGCCGGCACGCCGGGGAGTTGATCCTCTCCATCGATGGCCGCCCCATCAGTTCCGCGACCAACCTGGATCGCCTCCTCACGGGCGACATGGAACGCACGATCACGCTGCGCGTGGCGAACGCCGAGGGTGAAGAGCGCACCGTCTCGCTACGGCCCACCACGTACGCGGGTGTCCGCAGCCGCCTCTACGAGGAGTGGATCGAGGGAACGCGTGCCGCAATCGAGAAGCAGTCCGGCGGAACCGTCGGCTATCTCCACATCCGGAGCATGAACTGGTCGAGCTTCCTGCGCTTCGAGGCCGAGCTCTACAAGGCGGGCCACGGCAAGGACGCGCTCATCATCGACGTGCGTGACAACGGCGGCGGCTTCACCACGGACCACCTGCTCACGTGCCTGACCCAGCCTCGCCACGCCATCACGGTGCCCCGCCGTGGCGGACGCGGCTACCCCCAGGACCGCATGGTCTACGCACCGTGGAGCAAGCCGGTCGTGGTGCTCTGCAACCAGAACAGCTTCAGCAATGCGGAGATCTTCCCCCACGCCATCAAGACCCTGGGGCGCGGCAAGATCGTGGGCGTGACAACGGCCGGTGGCGTCATCAGCACGGGCGGTACGACCGTGATGGGCTTCGGGTCCCTGCGCCTGCCCTTCCGTGGGTGGTATCTGCTGAACGACGGCGAGGACATGGAACTCCATGGCTGCGTCCCCCACCACACGGTCTGGAACGAGCCGGCGGACTTCGCCGCGGGTCGCGACCGCCAGGTCGAGAAGGCCGTCGCGGTGGCGAAGGAGGAGATCGCCGCGTGGCGCGCTCGCCCGCAGCCCAAGCTCCGCAACGCCTCCACCCGCAAGGGCTTCGGCGGCAAGAACAAGTAGTCCCTAGCGGAACGTGACGAACTCCTCGAGGGCCTTGCGACCGATGTCGGGCACGCGGGCGTCGGCGTCGGGGTAGCCGACCACCAGCAGCAGGAACGGCCGTTCGTTGTCGCCACGGCCGAGGATCTCCCGCAAGAAGCCCATCGGACTGGGCGTGTGCGTAAGCGTGGCAAGACCCGCCTTGTGGAGAGCGGCGATGAGCAGGCCCGTAGCCAAGCCGACCGACTCGTCGACGTAGTAGCGCTTCTGCTTCGATCCGTCGGCCGCGATGCCGTAGCGCTCCCCGAAGATCGCGATCAGCGCAGGCGCCCGCTCGAGGAACGGCTTGTGGGCGTCGGTGCCCAAGGGCGCCAGCGCATCCAGCCAGGACTGCGGCGCGCGTCCGTCGTAGAAGGCCCGCTCCTCCTCTTCCGCGGCGAGGCGGATGCGCCGCTTGATCTCCGGATCCTGCACGACGACGAAGTGCCACGGCTGGAGGTTGGCTCCGCTCGGGGCCGTGCCGGCAGCCCGCAGGCAATCCTCGAGGACCCCCGGGGGGATCGGGCGGTCGCTGTACTCACGCACGGTGCGACGCCGATCG
>JARGNS010000014.1:0-10547 GCA_029213105.1 Planctomycetota bacterium | reverse complement strand
CTGCATCGTCTCGACGGGCAGCTCCCGCCAGCTCGTCAGCGGCAGGAAGACAGGGTCGGCATCGCGCATCGGCACCTCGGCGGAAGTCCGCTAGGGAAAGGGAGTTGCGCGAAATGATGCCCGATTCGCTATGATTCCGCGATGGATCTCGGTCGAACCCAGCGCCTGATCGTCAAGGCCCTGGAGACCGGTGAAGACGTCGATCGCGGCGAAATGCTCGAGTATCTGCGGCCGCGCCTCGTGCTCTGGGCCACCAGCCGCCTCAGCCCGGGCCTGCGGGCCAAGCTCGAACCCGACGATGTGGCCCAGGAAGCACTCATGGCGGTCCACCGCAGCCTGGGCGGCTTCCAGGGCAACAACCACAAGGCATTCCTCGCCTGGGTCTTCAAGATCGCGGAGAACCGCATCCGTGACCTCGCGGACCACTTCGGCGCCCAGAAACGGCAGAAGATCCAGCCCCTGACGTTCAGCCAGACCCCCCCGTCCACGGTCATCGCGCGCACGGAGGAGGTCCAGAAGGTCGCCCAGGCGCTCGAGCTCCTGCCCGAGGACTACAGCGAAGTCATCCGGCTGCGCCGCTTCGAGGAACTCAGCGTGGCCGAGATCGCCGAGTTGAAGGGCAAGTCCGCCAACGCCGTCCGGATCCTGTACTGCCGCGCGCTCAAGGCCCTGAAGCTCGCACTCCACGAGGAAGGAGGCTCGGCGTGAAACACCCTGGGCCGGATCCCGCTCCCCGTGACAACATGACCGAAGAACAACTAGAGCATCTCCTCGCAGAAGCCCTCGAGGACTACCACCGCACCAAGGCCCGGGGCGAAAGACCCGACGACGAGGCCTTCCGGTCGCGTCTCGGGGACGCCTACGGGGAGTTCATGGAGTTGGTGGCGGCGGAGACGCTGATCGACCAGGCCATCGAGCCGGCGGGCGACGAGTCGCATCTGCCCCTCGCCTGGGGGGCGTACACGCTTCTGCGTGAGATTGCCCGAGGCGCCGCGGGCGTGGTCTACGAGGCGATCCACCGCAAACTCGGTCGCAAGGTGGCCCTCAAGGTCCTGCGCACCGGCGTGGACACGGACGCCAATGCCCGCGAGCGCTTCCACCGCGAGGCCAAGGCCCTGGCGCACGTAAAGCACGATCACATCGTCGAGATCTACGAGTTCGGCGAGATCGACGGGCGCCCCTACTACGCCATGAGCCTGGTCGACGGTCCGAGCCTGATGCAGCTCGAGAAGAGCGGCAAGCGGCCCGAGCCACGCGACCTCTGCCGCGGCCTGGCCGGCGTGGCCGACGCCCTGGCGACCCTGCACGCCGAGGGCATCATCCACCGCGACGTCAAGCCGCAGAACATCATCGTCGGGGAGGACGGCCGCTACATGCTGGCGGACTTCGGCCTCGCCCGCAGCGCCATGTCCGAGACCATGACCCAGTCCGGGGACGCCCTCGGCACGCCGCTGTACATGAGCCCCGAGCAGATGCTCGGCGACCGCAAGGCCATCGAAGCCCGCACCGACATCTACGGCCTGGGCGCCTCGATGTACCAGCTGCTCACGGGGGTGCCGCCCTTCAAGACGGACAACCTGCATGCGCTGATGCGCATGATCCTCAAGGAGCGCCCCGTCAGCCCGCGCCGCCTGCTGCCCGAGCTGCCGAAGGACTGCTCGGACATCGCACTGCAGTGCCTCGAGAAGGCACGCAAGGACCGCTACGCGACAGCCGCGGCCCTGCGCGACGACCTGCTGGCCTTCGCCGAGGACGAACCCGTACGCGCCGATCCGGTCGGCCCCGTCAAGCGCGGCCTGCGGCTGATCGGCGCGCACCCCGCGCTGTCGGCGGCCGCCGCACTCCTGCTGGGTGTCGGCATGTGGGCGCTGCTGCGCCCGCCCTCCGATGTCCCCCTGACCCTCAAGAGCAAGGTCGAGCTGGTCGAGCTCGAGGTGAAGCTCGAAGGGGTCGATGGGGACTACCGCCCGGCCGCGGATCGCGTCACCTACCAGGTGCGCCCCCACCAGACCTACCGGGCCCACGTGCGCGCGGCGGAGCCGGGCTACGAGCCCGAGGTGGAGACGATCGAGGTCGGCGAGACGGGGCAGACGGTCCAGGTCGTCCTGATCGCCACACAGACCTCGACGCTCGCCCGCAAGGTCGGCGCCGACCTCTACCGCGAGCCGCTGGACCTGCGCAAGCGGGAGAGCGAGAAGGTCCATCGCGGCATGACGCGCGCCTCCGAGGACCCGCCGTCGTTCGAACCGTACTTGCCCCGCGGCCCCGTCGCGGCGACCCACGCCGGCTCCTGGGCCGTCCTGCTCGACGGCGATCTCGCCGTCAAGGACGTCTACCCCAAGGGCGCATGGCTCGTGTTCTACGTGGACGGCGAGCGCATCCACGCCGAGCCCTTCCCGGAGCCCGACGACGTCAGCACCCGCGGCCGGCTCCCTGCCGCGGCGGCGGCCCGACTCACCCCCGGGGTGCGCTGCACCTGGGGCCTGGCTGGCGCCAAGAACGCCCAGCCCGACGAACGCTTCCGTGCGACCTTCGAGGTCGCGAGTGCCCAGGTCGAGAAGCCCCTCGCCCCGCAGCTCGCACGCATCGAGGCCCTGGTGGCCAAGACCGACGCGGATCAGCAGGGGCCGGATCGCAGCGCCGTGGGAGCCAACCTGCGCGCCGAGGCCTACTTCCGGGCAGGCCTGTACGCCTCGGCCCTCGCCGAGATCCAGCCCTTGCTCGATGCAGACCTGGAAGCGAGTTTTGCCGCCGAGGATGAGGGGCGCGAGCTGGACCAGTCGACGCTGCGCAGTTCCCAGTACCTCATCCGCCTGAAGGAGCTGTCCATCCTCGCGCTCTTCCCCTCGGCGAAGGAACGCCTCCGCACACTGGTGTGGAACGATCTCCAGATGCGGGACCAGACCCTGTTCACCACCGAGGAGTGGGAGGCCTTCCGCCTGCGGCAGAAGAAGTAGTACGGGACGGCAGGCTGCTCCTGGGGGATGATCTCCAGTCCCCATGAGCGCCACCCCCCTCGACATCCTCGGGATCAACGCGTACGACCACGACGTCAGCGCCGCGCTGCTGTGTGACGGCGAGATCGTCTGCGCGATCAACAAGGAACGTCTCACGAGGGTCAAGCACGACACGGGCTTCTATACGGATCCCGTGGCGTACTGCCTGTTGGCCGCCGGAATCACCCTGGACGACGTCACCTGGATCGTCCGCAACTCCTACCTCCTGAATGTGCGCGACCTGGAGGAGTTGTTCCTCAGCTACGCGGGCTCCCAGCTCATGACGCCCCTCGATCGCGAACAGGCCATGCGTTCGGTGCTCTTCCGCACGGACGACCCGCGGGTGGTGGACATCAGCCACCATCTCGCCCATGGCTACAGTGCGTTCGCCTGCTCGCCCTACGACGAGGGAGCGGTGATGGTGGTCGACGGCGTCGGCAGCCATCGCGAAGACGTCACCGAGCCGATTCCCGACCACTGCGACACCGTGCCCTATGCACGCGAGTCGGAGTCGTACTACACCTTCCAGGGCAAGAGCCTCGAGACCGTACGCAAGGCATGGCTCGCGCCCACCAAGAGCCTGGTCAACGACGACTTCTTCATGATGGGTGGACTTGGCGCCCTCTACAGCCGCGTTTCCTCGTACATCTTCGGGCACTGGAACCGCTGCGGGGAGGTCATGGGACTGGCGCCCTTCGGCCGTCTCACCATGGAGCCGCTAGCCACGCTGGAGGGTGACGATCTCCGACTCCGCGCCTGGGGAGACGATCTCGACCGCCCCTACGAGGGCGTGTCCGACGGCGACTGGCAGCACAGCCCCGATCGCCCCCACTGGGAGGACCTCGCCCGGCGTGTCCAGGAGGACACCGAGCAGGTTCTGCTTGCCCGTGCCCGACGGCTGCACGACGCGACCGGCGCCACGAGCCTGACGATCGCCGGAGGCGTCGCCCTGAACTGTGTCGCCAACGGCAAGATCGTCGAGCAGACCCCGTTCGAACGCGTCTACATCCAGCCCGCCGCCGGCGATGACGGCATCGCCATCGGCTGCGCGCTGTACGGCTGGCTCGAGCTTGCCGGCCGCGAACGCGCCTGGACCATGCGGCACCCCTATCTCGGCATCACCTACCCGCAGGAGCGCATCGACGCCGCCACGGATCGCGCGGCCGTGAAGCTCACCGCCCACCGACGTCAGTCCCAGGACGTCACCCCGCAGGTGGCGGATCTGCTTGCTGCGGGCAAGGTCATCGGGTGGTTCCAGGGAGGCAGTGAGTTCGGACCGCGCGCCCTGGGCAACCGCAGCATCTTGGCGGACCCGCGCACCGCGGCCATGCGCGATCACGTCAACGCGAAGGTCAAGCACCGCCAGGGCTTCCGACCGTTCGCCCCCGCTGTCCTGGCCGAGCATGTCCACGAGTGGTTCGTCGGCGCGCACGACAGCCCGTTCATGCTGCTTGCGACCGATGTACGGCCGGAGAAGCGTGCCGCCATCGCAGGCGTCACGCATGTGGACGGCACCGCACGGGTCCAGACCGTCCACAAGGAGACCAATCCGCGCTTCCATGCGCTCATCACCGCCTTCGCCGAGCGGACGGGTGTGCCCATCCTGATGAACACCTCGTTCAATGACCGCGGCGAACCGGTCGTGGAGACGCCTGGCAACGCCATCGACACGTTCCTCGCGACGGACCTGGACGCGCTGTGCCTGCATGACGTGCTGCTCGAGAAGCGAGCGATGCACCGCACGCTGCGGCCGTTCCTGCGGCGCCTCAAGGGCGTCCGTCAGGGCATGAGCCGCAATGCCCTACGCCAGGCCGCCGCCCGGGCCGTACTGCGCCACGACGCCTGAACCTCAAGGCAGGTCGAACAGGACGAACTCCGAGCCTTCGAGTCCCTTGATCTTGAGCTTCGTCTCACGCTGGATGGCGGCGCCGTCTCCTTCGCCGAGGGTGTGCTCACCGATCTTCAGACTGCCGCTTGCCACCTGCAGCCAGGCGTAGCGGGTGGCCTTCAGCGTGAGGTCGATCGACTTGCCCTTCTCGAGGACGGACGCGTACATGCGCGCGTTCTGGTGGATCTTCAAGGAGCCGTGGGCCCCGTCCGGAGATGCCACGAGCGCGAGACGATTGCGGCGCGCCTTTGCCGGGAACGTCTTGTCCTCGTAGCTCGGCTTGTGGCCACGCTTGTCCGGAAGCAGCCAGATCTGCAGCAGGTGCACGGGCTCCTTGCTTGACGCGTTGTACTCGCTGTGGCGGATGCCTCGGCCCGCGCTCATCCGCTGCACCTGCCAAGGACGGATCACCCCCTTGTTGCCGACAGAGTCCTTGTGCTCCAGTGCACCCTCGAGCACATAGGTGATGATCTCCATGTCACGATGCGGATGCATCGGGAAGCCCCGCTTCGGTTGGATCCAGTCCTCGTTGAGCACACGCAGATGACGGAATCCCATCCAGCGGGGATCGTGGTAGCTGCCGAACGAGAAGCTGTGGCGAGCGGAGAGCCAGCCCATCTCGCGGCGCCCACGGGCGCGGGAACGACGGATCGTGATCATGGGGCACCTCCGGAGCGGCCATGATACTTGTTGAAACAGGCACTCGCCAGGGATGCGTCTCTAGCGTGCCCGGGCCAGGGACTCCAGCTTGGCCCGCTCGCCGCGGGCCGGCTCCAGCCGCCAATACTCGCGGCCCTTGCGCCAGACGATGCGGTCATCGTGGGGATCCATGGCCCAGGTGCCATCCTCCGGCATGCGCGGCCCCGACTCGAATCGGATCCGGCCTGCCCTGTCGACGGCCACCAGGCGGCCGCGCTTGGACTCGAGCCAGACGTACTTGCGCCCCACCCGCACCAGGCGCTCGTACGCCCGCTGCCCCGGCGCATTGCGGAAGGAGCGGCCCTGCAGGCGTCGCAGCTTGCCGCCGGGTGTGAGTGCATAGGTCCCGGCCGGGCCGGTCTGGAGTTGCCGGACGTTCCAGAGTTCCCGCGTCCGCTCCCGGGCTCCGGTCTTGGCGTCGACTTCCCAGAGTTCGCACACGGGGCTCGTCTCCCCCTTGCGCTCGCCGCCCTGCACGTAGCCAGCCCCGGCGGCACGCCGGTGCGTGACGAGGGCCCGGCCGTCGCGCTGGAAGGAGACACTCAGGTTCTCGGTGTCTTGGGTGAGAAGCACTTCGCGCAAGCGCTTCGCATCACGGTCCACGCGGTAGAGCCCCGCGCCCGTCAGCACGAGGATCCCGCCGCTGGGCGCCACCTGGACGCGATCGACCCTGAGATCGTGCGGGATGGTGGCCACGTGGGCCCAGGGCTCGTCCCCCGTCGGCACGAGCCGCCACAGTTCACGCGGGGGCGGCGCGCCGCGCACCGTCGAGCCGGGGTGGGCGCCCCAGGAGATCGCGTAGAGGGCACTGTCCGTCGGGAAGACGCCATCCATCTGCGTCCCGAGGAAACGCTCGATGCCATCGGGATCGCGCGCCATGAGCTCGCCCGCGCGCAACATGTAGACACTGCCCGCGTGGACCGCGAGTCCGTGGCCGCCCATCAACCGGGGACGACGCGTGCCACGCATGAACTCGAAGGCGCTGCCTTCATCCACGGGACGGAACTGCCAGATGGCACGATTGACGACGCCCTGGGGAGCATCCGGGTTCTCGGCCCACCACCGCAGGGCCTCTTCACGAACCTCGGGAAGCGGATCGGTCGCGACGCGGAACACGTGCTTCTTGGGTGCCGGCGTGCCGGCGTCGAGGCAGCAGGTCCATAGGTGGACCACCTTCTCTTCTCCCGCCTTCAGGCCGATGATGACCGTCCCCGGCGGCTGGTCCGGAGGGCGCGGATGCGCCTTGCGCGTGCGCTTGCGCTTCTCCCGCGGCGTCACTTGCGGTCCCAGGCCCAGACGCTGGCACGAGCCCGTCCGACGAGGTATCAGGTGCGACCCGCAGACGTCCACGCGCAAGGGCTCATCGCTGGTGTTCTTGAGGCGCAGGTGCACCTGGCTGTAGGAGCGCGGCTTGAAGCCCTCGGCTTCCAGCAGTTGGGCTTCGGCGCCCGCCCGCAGGGTGACCAGGCGCGCCAACGGACGGCGCGGGCTGGCGCGGTCGCTGCCGAGCGCCCCGGCGGTCCCCGTCCCCCTGAGCGGCGCCTGGGGGGGCTCGAAGGCCTCGCGGAAGGGGCCATCCCCGGCCTGGGCGGAGGCCCCCATGCCGGCAAGCAGCAGGGGCACCACGAGCAGGATTCGCCCGAGGCGAAGGCCCAGCGAATGACGTATTGCCGTACCTCGATGCATGCGACCTCCTGCTCCATCCAAACGACGGAGCCGGAGCCACGCATGTCCAAAAATGAAAGTGCCGGGCCTCCCCCGCATTCGGAGACCCGGCTACCGGAAGGACGCATCAGCAACACTCCTCGGAAGCGCTCCCTGCCATCCATCTGGCACCCCAGGAAACGCCGGCCCCACGAGAATGTTGCGACGTTCCCCAAGACGGTCGAATCGTCGGGGCGATTGTCCTCCCCGTACCATCGGGGCCATGCGCCGCGTCCCTCCCCTGCCCCTGATCGTCTTCCTTCTGACCCTGCTACCGCTGCGGGCCACGGGGGACGAGCAGGACAGCCGCGCGGCCGAAGCCGGACGGGTCGCGCAACTCGTGAACGCCCTCGAGGCCCACGGCGCCGCCTGCCACAAGGGCAAGCTCTTCCGCGACCGCAACACCACCTACGAGCTCCTGCTCTCCTTCGAGCCGGATCACGCCGTCGCCCGCAAGTGGCTCAAGTACAAGCGTGGCCAGGACGGGACGTGGACCCGCGCGGCCCGCTACAAGGCGCCCCGCAACTTGAAGTCGCCAGCGCCTGAGGTGGCCGAGCGCTTCAAGGCACTGGGAGACCGCTTCGCCGAGGACACCCTCGCCTGGCTCGAGGCGCAGGGGACGCGTGTACCCAAGCGCGAGCGTGCGCGCCTCCTGCGCACCGTGGCGCGGGCGGCCCCCCACCGCGCCGACATACACGAACGGCGCGGCGAAGTGCTGGACGCATCCGGAGCATGGCTCTTGAACGAGAGCCTGCCCTCGATCCGGCGCCGCAAGGAGCTGGCCGAGCAGGCCAAGAACGCCCGCGCCCGTGCGCCCACGCCGGCGTCCGTCCGGCCCAACCGGGACGAGGTCGCCACCGGGGTGGGCTGGAAGGGCATCGTGGAAGGTCCGCGCGCTCGCATCGCGGGCACCGTCACCGCCAGCGAGCTGAAAGCGGCCTACGAGCTCGTCGACTCGACGTTCCGATTCTGGCCCGCGATCTACGGAAGCAAGCCGCCCGCCCTGCGCGAGCTGTCCGTGCTGCTCATCACGAGCAATGCCGAGCGCGGCACGCTGCTCAAGAACCACCCGCGCTCGTCGACGGCCTTCCAGACGTTCGGCGCGTCGCTCTCCTCCGGGTGGTTCCCCAAGACGAACATCGTCTTCGCGCGCAGTGGGCAGCGTGAGCGACGCCTCGAGTGGTGCACGCGCCAGCCTCTCGCGGCCATGTTGCGTTTCGGGTTCAAGGTGCGCTCGAAGCACGGCTGGGCCTTCGAGGGCTTCGGGCTGTACGTAAGCCACCTCCTGAGCGGTCATCGCCGCACGTTCTACGTGCGGCGCACGAAGTACGGCGACAAGACCGACCCGGCTGACGACCTGTGGAAGCGGCTGACCGAGCCGCGGGCCGACTGGCGCGCGCACGGGCGCGCCATGCTGGCAAGCGATCGTGCGCCCGACCTCCGCCTGCTGCTCGGCAAGGAGGTCAACACGATGAACACGGAGGACATGCTTCTGAGCTATGTCCTCGCCGCCTACCTGATCGAGGCACACCCGGAGCGCGTCCCGACCGTCCTCCAGGCCGTCGCCGCAGGCACGCAGGCGGATGACCTTGTCGAGCAGACGTTCGAACTCGACGTCCCTGGGCTCGCGCTGCGCCTGCGCCGCTGGCTGGACGAAACGAAGTAGCGGCAAGCGTCAGTGCTGGAACAGCGCCCACAACCGGGCGAACTCCTCACGGTACGCACGCACGAGCGCCGGCTCCGTGGTCAGCAGGAGATTCTCGTTGTTCTCCCCCGAGGCGGCCCGGGTCCAGTTGAAGCTGCCCGTCACCAACCGTGTGTCATCGAAGACTGCGTACTTGTGATGCATGTGAGGGTCGGCGCGGTCGACGCGCACCTCGATCCCCGCTCGACGCATGCGCTCGATATCCGATCCGCGATCGCGCGCCTTGTCATCATCGGTGATGACACGCACGCGCACTCCCCGGCGAGCCAGGCCCATCAGCCCATCGCTGATGCGATCGTCCGTGATGGTGAACACACAGATGTCGGCCGAGGTACGGACACGTCGCATCTCGCGCACCAGGGCCTGCAGCGGCTCGGGACCCGGGCTGAACCAGGCCCCATTCTCGATCTCGTGTCGGTCGCCATTCTCGACGCACTCGAGGGGCACCAGGATGCCGAGCACGTCCTGCAACCACTCCAGCACCGAATCGACCTGCGGCCCCGTCAAGGCCTCACGGGCGAGGACGAATGCCTCGTTGCGCAGGAGGCCGCGCATGTGCGCGTCGACGCCGCGGGCCTCCACGAGTGCACGCAACGCCTTGCGCTCTCCGCGCGACAGACGCGCGTCGTCCAGACTCTCCCGGAGTGCATCCACGAGTTGTTCCATGCACCCATTGTGCGGCCCCGGTCCCCGCGTTGCCATGACCGCCTCCAGATCGGGCCACGTCACGGGGCGCCTGCGTCGCCGCGCCCTCCCCGGCGAATCAGGGTGTCGCGGCGGGGCGATCGGCGATGACCGTCGCAATCGCCGGCAGCAGTGTGCCCGCCGTCCCGCGTAGTGACCAGCGCACATGCGGGGTCACCAGGGTCGGCTCAGGATTGACCTCGATGGTCGGCACACCCGCGCGGGCGGCCACGAGCACCGGCTCCGCGATGTACGGAAACACGGCGGTCGTGCCCGCGATCAGCACGAGGTCTGGCGTTCTTTCGAGCAACTCGTCGTGGAGCCGGTGGATCTTCGCCGGAGGGAGCATCTCCCCGAAGAGCACGGCATCGGGCCGCAGGGTCCCCCCGCAGGACGCACACACGGGCGCGCCTTCGAGCCCGCGAAGCTCCGCGGGCCCCAGGTGCCCGCGGCACTCACAGGCCATGCAGCGCGTATCGAGCACATCGCCATGGATGTCGATCAAGTTCCGGGAGCCCGCCCGGCGGTGCAGCCCATCCACATTCTGTGTCAGGAGCACGAAGTGGTCGAGGGCGTCCTCCATCGCGACAAGGGCCCGGTGCCCGTCATTCGGCGCCGCGTCGATGGCGCGACGCGCGAGTTCGCCCACGACCCGCCAGGTGCGATCCGGGTCCTCCCGTAGCGTGCCCGCGCTCAAGGCCTCGACGGTGCGGTCACCCTCGGCCTCGTCGTCGTACAGGCCCCCGGCCCCCCGGTACGTCTGGATCCCGCTTTCGGCCGAGACCCCCGCGCCCGTAATGGCGCCGAGCGAGCGGATCGAGCGCAGCGTGGCCACCAGGTCAGGCGGCAGCGGCGGCCCCACGTCCCCCGG
>JARGNS010000013.1 GCA_029213105.1 Planctomycetota bacterium | reverse complement strand
GTGCCACTCGACCTCAGGGGCGTCAGAGAAGGTTGCGGGCATCATCACCCCCCAGGTCCTGCGCGCGCACGGCGACGTCGACGAACTTCTCGCACGCTCCCAAGACGTCACGGTGTACGACGTTGACGACGCGGTCCAGCGCGTCGAACGCGAGGATGACGCCCTTCTTCTGCGTGAGCCCTTCCACGACTTCCTCACAGAACGACGTCTTCGCACGTAGGTCGTCCATCTCGGCCTTGATCCGTGCTGTGAGGAGCGTCGCGGCCTTGACCGAGGCGTCGCGGTTGAAGGCGGCTCGACCGAGGTCGATACGCAGGCCTGCGGCCTCGTTCCTCAGCTCCGTGATGGCGTCCGCGAAGGTCTTGCCGGGGTCGATGTAGCCCATCGCCTCGCGAGCCTTCGAGAGGTCTTCCGCGAGCGAGTGCGTCGCCGGAATGACCGTGACCTTGACCGGCTCGTACCGCTGAGCCCACATGTCCTCGGGGTCCCCATCGACCGGCGCCGTCAGCGGCCCGCGGGCGCCGCATCCGCTGCACTCGATCTGCTGGTAGCCCATCTCGCCGCAGTGGCCGTTCGCCCACGAAGATCGGCGTCCTGCCACGTTGCTGCCGCAGAAGGGGCAGGACTTGACCGCTGTGTCGCTCATCACTCTTCTCCGTAGCCGGCGACGCCGCGCAGGCTCTCGAGTTCGTCCGCCGACCGCACCTTGCGGCGACGCTGGATCTTCTCGACCGGCCACTTGATGCCGTGACGCTTGCAGTACGACCGTGCGCCGTTGTTGGCACTGGCGTAAGTGGTCTCGAGCGCGTCCGCAACATCCTGGTACGTGCCGGGACACGTCTGGTACAGGAAGGCCGCCCACCACGTGAGAGGACCATCCGCCGGCGGCTCTGGGACCTCGACGACGGGGGCGGGAGCGTCTTCGGGAATGGTTGCCCAGCGTGCCATCAGGAACCGCCCTGCTGCTCGAGCAGTCGGCGCTTCCGGACCATGCCGAAGAACCGATCGAGTTCCTCGGTGCTGATCTTGCTCAGCGCAGCGTAGGCCTCGTCGAGCTTCTTGTGCTGCGACCACCAGTACGAGAGGCCGGGGATGGTCTTCGCGAAGTCGTCGCGGAGCCCTTCGTGCATGGTGCCCATCATCAGGCAGAGCATCTGGGTCAGGTTGTCGTTCTGCCGCACCGCCTGACGCGCCTCAGCCCGAGCCGCGTTGGTGTCGTTGACCGCCTCCATGCGCTTCTTGTCCATCGCCGCGAGTTCGTCGCTCAACTTCTGTCGCGTCGGTTCGTCGCGCGTGAGCCGCTCGACCTCAGCGCGCAGCGCATAGACATCATCTCGTGGGTCGAGCCCGCTGTCACCAATGTAGGACATATCAGCCTCCCATCCACATCCCGGCGTCGCCGAGGTCCGTGTTCGCTTCGTCGGGGTGAAGACCCCAGTCAGGTGAGATCACGTGAATCGTGCCCACCGCCTCGTCCCGCTGCGCCCTGAGCCCCCGACCGTGCGCGTCCGTGATGGCGCAAATGGTCAGACCCTGCTCAGCCGACTTCTGGTTCCAGTAGAACTGGATGGAGTCGCCCGCGGTGTTCACGCCCACGATGCAACGAATCCACCCGTGTTGGGTGTAGTAGTCGTGGACCGCCTTCTGGTCGTCGGGGAAGTCCCAAGGACCCTCGTCCCAGTACTCGAAGTCGACCGGGCGGTTGATGACCGCGGGGAGTGGCGGCGGATGCCACTCCTCGGACTCCGCGGTGTCCGGGTCATCGGTCTCCTCGACCTCTGCCTCAACGACCGGGATGTGCTCGTCGACGCGCTTGAGCATCGTCTCGCCCAGACCCTTGGCCTCAGCCTCGAGAGTCTCGTCGGACGGTAGGCGCCCAGCGAGCGCCTCGTAGATGAGGTAGCGCAGAGCTGCCTGCCGAGTCACCCGGCCCGCCGTCGCCTGGACTCGGGGGTCCGACTTGAGCGAGTCCACGAGCGAGTCGAGCGCGACCTCTTGGTCGTCGCTCAGACCCACCTCAAGCTTGAGCCGGCGGCTACGCGCCATCGGCGTCCTCGATGATGACGCGCGCCAGCGCGGCCGCGCACTCGATGACGTCGTCCCACGCGGCGTTGCCGAGCGTGCTCCCGGCGAGGTCCCCGTACGTCGCACCCGTCGCCCGCTCGCGCACGTCGTCCACGGCGAACTCCGGCGCCTTCGAGGTGAACAGGTAGTCCTGCAGGACCCAGAGGACCGCCTCTTCGACCGCGCAGAACTCGGCCTCGTCGAGGTAGACCATCGACTGGAACAGGTTGACGAAGGCGTCTCGCTTCTTGTCCGTAGGCATCATGCACACTCTTCGTAGTAGTAGCCCAAGACCGAGCCCCGCTCGAGGACGTGGAACTCGTTCGATGTCTCGAGGATCAGCGGGGTCGCGCGGTTCGGGGCCCGGACGAACTCCTTCAGCTTTTCTCCAAGGGCGCGCGCACCGTCCAGCGTCAGATCGCCGAACTCGGTGTACTGTCCCGAGGGCCGCGAGATGCGCGCCCAGTACTTCTTGTCCGTTGACATCACTCTTCTCCTTCGAGTGCGGCCGCGATGACCGCCGCAGACCGAACCGCAGTCGACATGACCTCCGCGATGTCCGCGGCGACCAGCGCCTGCATGACCGTGACCTCCTGCGTGAGCGCCTCCGCGCGCGCCCAACTGGCACGAGCCCACTTGATGTTGCCGTTGGCGATGTGCCGCAGCGTCCGGATCGTCTCCGCCTGCGACTGCTTCCCCAGCGTGATCATGCGAGCCTGTCGCGCGCCGTGCGCCGCCAGGAACCGCTCGATCTCGTTGATCTCTTCCTCAGTCATCGACCACCTCCGCCGTGATGACCGGCTTCTCGACCTTGACCGGCAGCGGGACCTCCACCTCGACCCACCGGCACTCGACCGGAGACTCGCCGGAGAGGTCGTACGCCGTCTCACCGACCTCAACCACGACATCGTCGTCCAACACGCCCTGCGACTGGTCGGTGTCCTGGACCTCGTAGCCCCGCACGACCGCCTGCCACTTGTCGCCGACCTTGTACAGACCGACCGCCGCGCGCACCTTGATGGTCTCGCTCATGCCCCCTCCTCGACCGTCGAGGCACAGAGCGCCTCGCGCCGCGCCTCGGTCAGCTCCGCGACCGCGCGCAGCATCTCGTCGCCCCGCCACTTGTGCTCGGACTCCCGCAGTTGCGCGGTACGCAGTGCGTCCTCCGACGCGAGACCCAGCCGAATGCCGTACGCCTCATCATCCGCCGTGACCGGCAGACCGTCGAGCCGCGCAACCGCGGTGCTCGAGAGATGCCGGGCGTACTCGGCCGCGGCGTCGTTGAGAACCTGGCTCGCGAGGTGTCGTTCTCGCGTCGAGGTGTCGAACTGGTCGATGGCGTACTCGAGGTCGCTACGCTTGCGCTGGACCTTGTCCAGGGTTGGTCCGTGGGTGGCAGCAGCGGAAGGTCGGCGACGGAAGACGTCAAGCGTTTTGTTCAACGAAAACGACTGTAAAACATGATATACGAAAAATAGGTCCGGATTGCAAGGGGGCCTCCCCCCACGGGGCCCCACGGCCCCGGAAAGCGGGGTGGGGGGGTGCCTGGCCCCCAGCTGCAGAGACGCATTGTTCTTCGATTGCGTTGGTAACGCAGAGACGCGGCCGTGTCTGCACGTTCGGCCCAACGTTGGGTACGGTCTGCACACGCTCCCCCTTGCAACATGGACAGGGTTGCACACGGTCCTATCCGACAATGTGACCGGTCGGTCACGTTGGATCAACCCAATGTGACCGGTCGGTCACTGCACAGACGGGTAGTGTCAGACTGACACGATCCATAGTGTCGGGTTGACCCTAAGGATAGTGTCAGGTTGACACTCTGCGACCCAACCCAGAGCTGGACTATAAACAAACTATGTGCAGACACGGCCAAACCCTGTGCAGACCCTGTTCACTTCCCCTTATAGATCATACTGTATAGAACCTTCATCGACGACAGCGCCGTGCTGCACGGCATTCTCGGCGAGATCCGAGATAATCGAGATCATCGGGATCTCTTGACAAGCGCTTGACATTCGCCGAGAATGCCGTGCTGGACGGCATCGTAGCCAGTCCGCCCCCCCGATCGTAGCGATCGGGCCTTCACATTCCGTCCGAAAGATCCTAAACATTGGGGGCGGCACCGGAATGCACCGGCCGCACGGAGGGCACAATGCTCGACACGACTACCACGACCCCGATCGGCGACACCGCGCCGATCACTGACGCCACCTCCGACACCGGGGGCAGCGTGCCCCCGGTCAACATGGACGCGATCGCCGCGACCGCCGATCGTGCCTCGCAGATCACGGCCCCGTGGGGCGTCAACGGCCCCTCCTGCTACGCTACGGCGGACCACGCCACCACGGCCGCCCGGCGGTCTATGGCAGCTCACGCGGCGCTGTCGCGCGATCTGGAAGGCGACCAGCCGACCGGCAGCCCGTGCTTCAAGCCCGCCCCCGCCCGGTTCAAGGGCTGGCCCGTCAGCCGCTGCGCGTCGGCTATCCGGCGCGCGGCCCGTCTGGCCATGGCGACCGCCCACCGGTTCCGCGTCGCTACCTCCCTGCCGGTCGCAGTCGCCGACGGTGCCCCGCCTATGGTGGGCACGCCCGGAAAGGACGCCCCGTGGATCTTCCGATCCGCTGGCGTGGTCTTCACTCCGGAGGAGCTTGTGAGGGGCGGCGCTGAGATCGTGTGGCTCCCGGTCGTGGCCATCCGCGCCGAGGGCATCGCCGCGATCGGCGCTGGCGTCGGTGTCAAGGCTGACACGTACTCCGCCACGCTGGAGCGCATCGTCAAGTGGGGCGACGCCCATGGTGACACCGGCGACGGTGCAAAGGCGATCGCAGAGGCGGTCAAGGATCGCACACACAAGGCGCTGTCGCTTGACGAGAAGGGTCGCAAGGCACTCGTCAAGCGCGGGAAGGGGATCGAGAAGGCCGCCCGCCTCACTGCAAAGGTCGGCCAGACCGATCGCGCCGAGGTCGCGCGGCGCACCGCCGCGCGCGACCTCGGCAACCCGACGATCAAGCGCACCGGCCCGTCCATGCTCTGACCCAACCCGGGGCAACGCCCTGCACACTCCGGACATTCCCGCCCGTACCCCGTCAAGGGGTCGGGCTATCCGGGGTAGGGGCGCAAGCGTCCCCGCTCTTTCCAAGCCTTGACCCGTTCTGACCTCGGCAGACTCGCGATCGCGACTGCCCGGTAACCGCTGCGCACGCACGGCACACCGCCCGGTCTGGACACGCTGCACTCCCGCCCGACCTCGCGACCGCGATCGGCACACGGGGGGCGTAGCAGGGACGCGAGGTGCGGTTGACATATGGACACCCGGATAGACGGCGCTACGGCGCTGGCGACGCCCCCGCAAACGAGCACGGGGCAGGCCAGACTCCCGCGTTACCCGCCGTCACTAACCCCGGGCATCGGACCCCGACCACGTTTATCCAACCCGCTACGGCTTAGCCGTAGCGCTCGGATCTCTGGTAGCGGACCGCATCGGCCCCGGCCTGACCTCTTGGAATACCGCGCTAACGCGCTGACCATGGGCGCTTGACCCGGACCCAAGACCAGATGCGCCGCGACTGCGAAAGCGTAAAGGTACAGACGGCAGTATGTCCTGCCAGTCGCGCACTACCCAAAGGTGCAAGACGAGTCTGACTGTGTGGGAGGGTAGACCCCGGAACTACGGGGGAGCGGCGACCGCAATACGGGTCGCCTGCTCCCCCCGCGTTCGAACTATGAACAGCTGTTGACACGCCAAATCCAGGCTACGCCACAAGTGCGCCTACGTCGGGCAAGTGAGCCAGAGGGCCGGAGGGAATAGACCTTCCGACCCGCTACGCACTACCGAGAGGACCACATGACGCTGCTTAGCACTGGCCACCCTACCATCGTGGAAGGTGATGTTGTGATCTTCCGCACACTGCGGGGATCGTCGTACATCCTCAACATGCGCGGTGATTACCTCTACTTCGAGAACGGGAGCGATGCGTGGATCGAGAGGCACGGGTTGCGGCCTGCGCGTCTCTGCGGACGCACGGGCCACGGTATCGATGGGTGGGTCACTGAGATCCGCCACGAGGACGGCACCACGTGGGAGTGGGCGGGTACGTGGGAGCGTGCCTGATGGCCCGCCGCACGAGGAAGCAGCGCAACGCCCGGATTCGGGCGAGGCGCAAGGGTGCCGACCTGAAGGGGTCGCGCACCGCGCTTGAGACCCGTAAGGGCAAGCGCGCGGGCAAGGGGAGCAAGACCCCGCCCGGAAACCCGCACGCAATGGGCACTGTCCAGCGTGCGGGCATGGGCTCGACCCTCGCAAGCGTCGACGACTGGCGAGAGGTCCGGTCGGAGCAAGACGACCGGACCACCGGTCACGACATCCGACCAGAGACCCCGGCCTCGCTCGCCCCGCCCGTTGAGGGCCCCATTGTGTGGGACTACTCCCGCACCGTCGGTGCCATCGGGCACTGACCCGACCACCTGACACTCGAGCCCCGCCTACTTCGGTAGTCGGGGCTTTCTTGCGTTCCAAAATGGGACAGCTGTTCCAGGATGCGTTCCATTTTGGGATAACACCCGTTATCTAACCGATACGCGAGGTTCAACGCGGGCTATCGCCCGATAGGTTCGTTTGTAATCACGGCCCCAAAACGATAAGCCAGTTACAAAGGTACTTTTTCTTCTGATAAATGATTTGAGTTATATACATAGAGGTGCGGGATTCCTCTGCATGATCTTTTCTACTTGAGATCGATCCCTCCTCTATATAGGAATGCTCCGCGACCCCCCCGATTTCCGCGCTCCCCACGATAAGCGAGGTTCAACCTCGACAAAAGTTTTGGGAGCGCGATGTTCTGTGTATAAGCGGCGTTCAACCTGACATCTCCCCGACCGCCGGGCTCCGGCACCGACCGTTGAGCCCACGAGGGCGGCCATGTATCAATGAATGTCACGTTCATTGGACAGGCGAGGCATTCTCCTACGATTCGGCGCAGCTCTGAGCTGTGCCATTTCACCCGTCATACATTTGTGTGCGATGTATGTGACAGGGTTGATCAACAGACCGCACACTGAAGGAAGCACCATGACCGACCTGATCGACAACCTGCTCCACCGCCTGACCGCCACGGCTGAGGAGGCGGGCCTGCAGCGGCAGCGGGCCGACCACCTGCAGGCACTGGTCGACGCGACCACCGACCTCGACGATGACGGGGCGGCAAAGGTCTCGCGCTCCGCCGTGGAAGCCGTGGGAGACCACTACTGCCGCATCATCGAGCGCCTCGAGGTGGAGCGGGACGAGGCCATCGCGCAGCAGGAGGTGCTGCGAGAGGTCGCGGCGGCGCGCGAGGCCGACACCACCGCCCTGCGGCACCGCGTTGGTGTCGTCGTTGACGAGCTGCTCAACAGCAGCCGAGACGGGAAGGTCCCCGTCGTCAAGCTGTACAAGATGCGAGACCCGGAGATGGGGCTCTACGACGCAAAGACACGGGTCGAGAAGAGCCCGTGGTGGGCTCGGGTCGAGAAGCTCCGCGACATGGAGGAGGCGGCTGCGAGGAAGGACGTGGGCCCGTGGTACCCCGATGACGAAGACTGGGTAGAGCACGACGGCAGCGGTCCGCCGCCGATCGTCGACGTCGAGGTCGCGTGCCTCCTGCGCAGCGAGCGGGAGGCACGCACCTACCACGCCACCCCGCAGCGTGTGACTGCGTGGTCTTGGAAGTGGGTGCCAAGAGACGCCGGCGGCGACGTCGTCGCCTGGCGTCGGGTCTGAGGTAGGCACCGAGGGAGGGGTCTCGGTCATCAACCCCCAAGCATTGACCGCGCGGTCGAGGTCCCAGCAGGTGACCTCCCGTGCGCCCCGTGACTTCAACAAGGAGGACTGATGTCCAAGCCCGAGACCATCGAAGACCTGAACGACAGCCGCGTGGCGTCCGCGGTGGCCCTGTTCGCAGGGCTCGTCGAGGACCACCTCGAGGAGGTCGAAGACGACGAGCGCGAGGTCGACCTGCTCGACCTCGCCGAGCTGTCGACGCACGCGGGGCTGCTGCTCCGCTGCGTGCAGACGCACACCGTGGTCGACCGCACACGGTCGGTCATCGCTGACTCGAAGCACGCCGGCGAACTGACCTCGTACCTGCTTGAGGCAGCGGTCGAGGCGCTGTGCGACCTCAACCTCTACCCCGACTGGCACTCGTTGTGGAGCGCAGACGAGGCGCTCGCTGCGTGCGAGTTCCTCGCCTGCGCCGACCACCCGGTGCTGGTTACTGGGGTCGAGGGCATCGCCCTCCAGGTCCGCAAGGACCCGAAGCGCTGGGCGGCGTACGCCACGATGGCCACGGCCGTCCTCGAGCGGCAGTCGCCGCCGTTCCCTTCGCCTGCCCACTACATGTGGGCGACCATCGAGGGTACGACCCTCGCCACCGCCGTCGCCCGCCAGTTGGGCGAGGAGTAGTCATGAACACCGAGGTCACATTCGACATGGGCGCACTGCCCAGCGCATTGTTGGTGGCGTCGCGCCGGCTCGCGCTGGCGGGCGGCCGGCCCTTCCTCGTCGGCGGGGCGGTCATCGACCTGCTCTGCGGGCGGGAGCCCAAGGACTGGGACATCGAGGTCTTCGGTGTCGATGTCCAGCAGGTCGAGGCCTGCTTCTCCGACATGCACACCGACACGGTCGGCGCCGCCTTCGGCGTGACCAAGGTCACGATGCCAGACGGCACGGACCTCGACATCTCGGTCCCGCGCCGGGACAACAAGCGAGGCGTCGGGCACCGGGGCTTCGACATCGAGGTCGACCCGACCATGACGGTGACGGAAGCGGCCCGGCGGCGGGACTTCTCCATCAACTCGATGTCGATTGAGTTGAGCACGGGCAAGCTCGTCGACCCGTTCGGTGGTCTCGCCGACCTGAGCGCCGGTGTGCTCAGGGCCACTGACCCGGCGACCTTCGTGGAGGACCCGCTCCGGGTCTTCCGTGCCATGCAGTTGCTGGCGAGGAAGGCTCGGTCGGTGTCGCCGCACACGATGGCGCTGATGCGGGGCATGCGGTCGGAGTTCGACACGCTCGCACCCGAGCGGATCTGGGAGGAGTTCCGCAAGCTCCTCCTCAAGAGCGACAAGCCCTCGGTCGGGCTCGACTTCCTCGTGGACGTCGGGTGGGTCGCGTGCTTCCCCGACCTCGAGGCAATGCGGCTGTGTCCGCAGCACCCCGGATGGCATCCCGAAGGAGACGTGTGGACCCACGCCTGCCTCGCCGCTGACGCTGCGGCGGATCTGCGGCCGCACGTCGACCCAGCCTTCCGAGAGACCCTGATGTTCGCAGCCTGGCTGCACGACATCGGCAAGCCGGAGACCACCATCATGACGGAGGAGCAGGCGACCCTCGCCGGCAAGCCGCTGTGGTCTGCGCATGGCCACGATGTGGCCGGGGTCGAGCCGGCCGACAGCTTCCTCCGTCAGTTGACGGGGGACAAGGGCGGGGTCAAGCTCCGCGCGCAAGTCACGACCCTCGTGCGAGAGCACATGCAGCCGTTCAACCTCGTCCACGGCGGGGCGGGTCACGGTGCGTGGGCTCGGTTGCACCGCCGACTGGCGGAGGTCGACCTCGACCTGACCCACCTCGCCTCGGTCTGCCGCTGCGATGCGTGCGCCACCGGCGACTGGCGCCGGCGATCTCTCGCCGGGGGCGCCCCCAACTGGGAACACCGCACGTCGAAGGCATGCCTCAACTGGGCGGGCACCTTCTCGGTCGTGCCGCCCGTCCCGCTCGTCAAGGGGCGAGACTTCCTCGCCGCCGGCGTCAAGCCGGGCCCGCTGGTCGGCAAGCTCTGCCGCCTCGCGCTCGAGGCGCAGCTCGACAACCCCGACCGGACCAAGGCGGACCTCGTCCACCTCGCGCTGAACGCCACCATCACGGAGACGACATGAACAAGCCAGACCTGACCGACATTCCGACCGTCGACCACGACGAGGCCGACAATCTCATCGTCGACATGCTCGACTACTACGCCGCTGCGGTGGCGCGCGGAGTCGGGACGACGCGAGGACTCACCATCGCAGCGGCGGAGGTCGAGGCGGCCCGCGTCATCATGCAGGCGCTCGTCGCCCGGAGCTACCTGCTCGACGAGATGCTCGCGGCGAGCGAGCCGGCTCCGACCAAGTCGCTCGACCCCGACCTGCGAGAGCGCATGGCGGGGCTCGCCGCCAAGCTCGAGGGCCTGCTCGAGCCGGAGGACAAGCCGAAGGTCGAGGCCCCCCGACCGGACTGGCTGCCCGTCGGGTGGCGAATCGTCAGGGGCGGCCCGAACTGGGCCGACCGTGACGCCAAGGTCGGCGACGTCATCGTTGCCGTGGACTCCTTCAGTTGCGCGGTGTACCTCGGGCGGGTCCGATCCGTGGGTGCGTCGTACAACCTCGACCCGGTCTCGAACGGGTTCGGTACGACAGCGAACGCGCTCAGCGGCTTGGCGCATTCGTTCACGTACTACACCGTCGAGCGCGACTGGATCCCGTGGACTGGCGAGAGCCCGCAGCCCACCGCCGCACGGGTCATCGTCAGGTTCCGCGACGGCGGTGAGACGTCCGAGCCGCGGGCCTCCAGCAACTACCGCTGGTCGCACCTCAGCGACGGTGTCGACATCGTCGCGTACAAGATCGCTGACTGACTCCCTGCCCCCGGCGACGGGGGCATCGTGGAAGGCGGCCGCAAGCAGGGTGGTCGACGCTGAGTGCGTGAGGTGTTTGGCGCGACGGGCTTGGAATCCCTTGTCGTGCAGAACCTACCATGCTACGCCACCAGTCGCAAGGCCCGGGTTCGTCCCCGCCGATTGGCTGGTAGCCCCGACGACGGGCGCGAGTGGTATTGTTCACACCAAGCAAGCAACGTGTCGGGGGTTCGACTCCCCCGCCTTCAACCAATCAATAGGGAGCAAGCATGAACATCCCAGACTGGGCTCGGCCCTACATCCCTGACGCCATCGCCACGGCGGCGGTGGCTCTCGTGACCTGCGCCGTGTGGGGCTCCGTCTTCCTACTGTGCGCGCCCTGAACAAGAAGGAGACCTGATGGACAACGAACTCAAGACCAAGCTCATCAACAACGCCATCAACGAGGCGCGGCGCGAAGCGTTCGCCCGTGCAACCGCTGCGCTGAACCGGGGCAATCCCGGCTGGGTCTCCGACATCAAGGAGATCCTCGCTGACTACGGTGAGGCGTCTGCGATGTTCCGAGGACTGCTCGACGCACCCGTTGCCGCGACCATCGAGGACACCGACGAGCTGCGTGAGGTCAAGGAGATGCTGACCGATGGTCGCGTCGTCCTCTCGGGACCACACACGCTGACCGAGATCGAGGACGGGTGGGATGCCGTCTACGCGCATGACGACGGCGACCCGAAGTGCGAGCTTGTCGTCGACCTCGAGCGCGAAGACGACAAACTCTGGGGTCTCCACGTGACGCGTAGCTGGGGCCACCGCACCTACTACGGGGTCTACGACCGGGCCGCTCGTCGCGTCCGCGCCTACCGCGTGTCCAAGAAGGAGTCCTGATGACCGTCATCTTCAACCTCAACAACCTCGTCATGGTCTCCGTGGAGGAAGCATGACCGCACCAACCACCACGACCGTAGTCAACGACAGCGGCCGTGCCTTCCTCGTCCGCCTCGTGCGGAAGGGTGAGCGGTACGGGCGGGAGGACTGCCTGACCCACGAGGGTGAGGATCCACTCGTCGAGTTCTACGACCTGACCTACGTGGACCGCTTCGGACCGCGGGGTCAGTTCGTGTCGCGCTACTACCTGACTACCCTGTCTCGGGATGCCGTGTTCTCGAGCGGGCTGCGGCTCGACGGCGGTGTCCCCGAGTGGAGCCTCGACAAGTACGACGTGATGAGCGTCGTTCGCTGGGCCCTCTGGGCTCGTGACAACTCCGGAGACTGACATGGACCCTTCATCCTACGCCGTCCGGGTCGGCGTCGAGACCGAGTTGGACGGCCTGCACTTCGATGCGGCCGTCCTGTACTACGCCTTCGTCTGCACCTACGGCGACGGGGTGGTCACCGTGATCGACGAAGAGACCAAGGCGAAGGTGCCGCACGACGACATCATGTCCGAGCTGCGGCGCCTGTACCTGGTCGCACAAGGACAGCACCGAGATGCGGAGTCGGCGATTGGTCGCCTGCTCTGCGCAGACAAGCCGAGCCGCGCCGAGTTCGACCGGCTCAACGAAGCAATCAACGCCGCATCGGGTTCGATGCGGTACTACCGCACCCACATCTTCTGGGCTGCTGGAGGACTCTCCTGATGGAAGACTACATGACCAACGACATCGAAGACCTCGACGCGTTCGCCGCGGCGAACAACCTCAGCGTGCGGACCGTCCGCACCCGGCGCGACGGCCGGCTCCTCGACTCCGCCGGTGGCGGGGGTGGCGGCACGGGTCCCATCGCGGCCATGGTGGCGCGCAACGTGCGCAACGGCATGGACCACTACGAGGCGTGGCAGGCAGCGTACGACCGCCTCCTCGCCCTCGAGCGGGATGCCGGTGTGGGTCTCGACCCGACGCCCGCCCCCTGGCATGTGCGAGAGGACCTCGAGTTCGAGCCGCTCCACCCGGTCGGTGACCTGCTCGCCTTCGGAGGTGTGGCATGAACAAGATCATCTGCATCATCGCGCTGGCGCTGGTCCTGACCGGCTGCGCCGACTACGTCGACGTCTCGACCATCCCCGCCTGCATCCAGACCTACGGGTTCTGGGTCGGGCTGTGGCACGGACTCATCGCGCCCTTCGCGTGGTTCGGTTCGCTGTTCGACGACAGCATCGCCGTCTACGAGGTGTGCAACAACGGTGGCTGGTACGACTTCGGCTTCATGCTCGGCATCGGCGCACTCGGAGGTGGCGCCTCGTCATCCACCCGCTGACCCCAACCGGGTGGTCCTCCGGGGCCACCCGCCCCGGTCGTGGGGAAAGACTTGAGTCTGTCTGACCAGACAACCAGTGATGCGCTTCCTTCTTGTTGGGGTGAGAAGGTTGGAGCGACTCAGGTCTTTCCGCACGACCGGTGCGAACCCAACAACATGGAGCGAATCATGGGAGAACGACGTACCTACACGGCAGTCATCGAGGTGGCCATCACCGTCGAAGACATCTGGGACAACGAGGAGCCGTTGCCGTCTGGGCATGAGACCCTCGCCAAGTGGCTCGAGTACACCGGCGACAGCCTCATCGACTACAAGGAGATCACGGAGACCTACGGTGGTGACTTCGACTTCGCCGTCGAGGTCCGCATCCAGACCGCGCACCTGCTCGACATCGACGACGGGGAGTGAGCCATGACCTCAACTTACTGTGCTGTCTGCTCGGAACCGTGGTCCGTCTACCACATCCGACACGACGCCCCGCCCTGGGTCCAGCGGCTCTTCCGCTTGGGCGCGGGCTGCGAGGCCTGCGAGGGTCACGCACCCGAGGGTCTGGATGAGGAGGAGACGCGGCTGCTCGCCGCCGAGGACCGGGTCCTCAACGTCCCGTTCGATGACGACGTTGACCCGGTCGGCGACCTGTTCGACCGTGAGCGTCCCGCGTGGGAGCGGCCTGAAGACCGGGTCGAGTGGTCGTGCGACAGCTGTGGCATCGAGTGCCGCATCGACGCTGACCTCCGACCCGACGACGAGTACTACCGCTACCTCAAGCGTGGGCCGCACTGCAAGTACCACGGCCACCTGCCGGAACTGGAGCCGCAGGAGATCGGCAACGCCCAGTTCTGCAGCAACTGCGCTCCGGACTGCGACCTCTGCGGCGAGCCCATCGACCCGAGCGAGGTCTACTTCGACGAGGACGACCTCTATGGTCGCAACCCCTGCCACCTCGACTGCTACGAGGCAGCGCGAGAGGACGCCGAGGACGCCCGTCGAGAGTGGCGCGACGAAGAGTACGAGACCGAGTATGACGACTACGACCAGGAGGACTCATGATCTGCTACGACGCCAACCCCGCCATCCTCGGGTACCGAGAGTTGGACGACCTCTTCCGGGTCGCGAAGTTCTCGTCGCTCGGCGGCTACCCCATCTTCTACGTCACCGGCGACAGTGGAGTGCTCTGTCCCGGGTGCGTTGAGGAGAACCTCGAGATGTGCGCGGACGTCACGCATGACGCTGATCCACAGTGGTCGGTGGCTGGTCACGATGTCAACTGGGAAGACCAGAGTCTGCACTGCGACCACTGCAGCGAGCGGATCGAATCCGCCTACGGAGAAGAGTGATGGCTGTGACCTATCTGTTCAGCACCGTGTCCGGCGGGAAGCACCTCGACGACGTGCTCGTCGCCATCCTGGTCGACGACTACCTCGGAAAGGTGTGTGACCAAGGCGTCAACGTCTTTCCTCGCGCTCGCGCGGTGTGCGACTCCCTCTACAGCATCACGACGTGGGAGACGCCGACGCTGTTCCTCGTCGACCCGAAGGAGTGGGGCAAGGTGTGCGCCGCCGTGAGCGCAGGACTCCCCGACGACGAGGAGATCGAAGATGTCTACGAGTTGTCGGGGTGGGAGCGCGCCGACTTCGACGAGCAGCCGGAGTTCCTCAGCGAGCGGTCCGAGTGCTGGACCACCGCCCTCCTCGAGAAGTCCCTGCTCTTCCAGTTCTACAAGAAGCACGAGGACTACGAGCGCGAGACCGACCGCCTCAACTACTCGACCATCCGCGACCTCCTCGACAACCGCAACCGGAGCGACTGATGCCCATCAAGGTGACCGCGCACGACCGGGCGCACGCCAAGCGCGAGTACGAGAGCAACATGAACGAGTGGGGTGGCGACGAGGACGCGTGGCCGCACCTCGCCATGTTCAGCTTCGGGTACGCCGACATCCACGATGACGGAGACGTGGTCGCGTACGGCGGCATCGCCTTCAACATCGACGACGAGGTCGATGACGAGGTCGTACACCACGTCGGCATCGTCATCAAGGGTGACGTCGACGCTTCGAGCATCCTCGACTTCTTCCAAGAGATGGCTGTCGCGGTCGCTGGTGACCTCGACCTGCCTGACGATGCCATCGACCCGGACGAGATCATCGTCCGGACCTTCGTCCCCGGGCGCGCGGTCCCGCCCCTGTTCCCCGACCGCAAGGAGTGACCATGAACGGCAGCACTTTCGACGACTTCTCCGCCGACATCAACGAGTACTTCGACACCTTCCGGGGACAGAAGCTCTTCAAGACCGACGCGGCCGACCTTTTCGACACGTACCTCGACTCGTTCAAGGACAAGGAGGAGCGGCAGCACCACAACTGCAACACCTGCCGGAGCTTCATCCAGCGGTACGGCGGCCTCGTCGTCATCGCCGAGGACGGCACGACCACCCCGGTCATGTGGCCCAAGCGCACGGTCAAGGACTACGACCGTGCGACCAAGGCGCTGCGCGCTGCGGTCTCCAAGGCCAAGGTCGTCTGCGAGTTCCTCTCGAGCGAGCGCGACCTCGGGCGCGAGGAGTTCGGCGGGTGGACGCACTTCAGCGTGCGCAACCCCAAGGTGTTCCGCGACCCGCTCAAGTCGGCTGGCCAGGCGATGGCCGCCAAGCGTCAGGAGTTCGCGACCATCAACAAGGTCCTCGTCGACTACTCCGACGCGCTCCTCGACAAGGCGGACGAGCTGCTGGCCTCCGGTCAGTTCTACCGGGCCGACCGGGCGAAGACCCACCTCCAGTGGGTCCGCGACCTCAAGGCGCAGACCGCGCGCCGTCGCGGCAAGAAGAAGGCCGCGCTCGTGTGGCGCGCTGTGGCGAACGCGCCGGCCGGCTTCACGTCAGTGCGCGCCGGTGCGCTCGGCTCGCTGCTGTCCGACATCAAGGCGGGCTACAACTTCGCCGCCATCAAGCGGCGGTGGGCAGCGGTCATGAACCCGGAGACCTACCAGCGTACCCAGAACGCGCCGGGCGCGCAGCAGGTCCGTCAGGCGGAGATCCTCTTCGAGGAACTGGGTCTCGCCCCGGCCCTCGGGCGGCGCTTCGCCACGGTCTCTGACATCCCGAAGTCCGTGGTGCTGTGGGAGCCGCGCCCGGTCAAGACCATCGGTCGTGCCAAGACTCCGGGCAGTCGGGGTCTGTTCGGTCACCTCACCGCCACCGGGTCCGATGCGGCTGCGTCGGACGTGACCGCGTCTGCGACCAAGATGACGTGGGCCAAGTTCCAGCGCACCGTGCTCCGCGGTGTCGACAAGCTCGAGGTGCTCGTGCCCCGCGACGACCGTCGCTTCATGGCGCTCGTCACGGCGGACGACGAGGACGCCCCGCCCCTCCTGCAGTGGGACGACGAGGATGATCGCAACCCGGTCTCGTGGTTCTACGCCGGTGGCATCGACGGCGAGATGCGGCGGCGCGTGCAGCAGGCGGGCGGCCAGTTCGACAACGTCGACATCCGCTGTACCCTCATGTGGAACGACCGCAACGACCTCGACATCCACGCGGTGTTCTCTCCGGACCGACCCTACGCTGGCTCGCAGCACATCTACTACAGCTGCAAGAAGGCTGCCGGCGGGTGGCTTGATGTGGACATGAACGTCCGCCACGACACGGACAAGCCGGTCGAGAACATCCGGTGGGGCAAGGGCAAGGCGACGAACGGGCGGTACAAGTTCTACGTCCAGAACTACTCGTACGCCCCCGGTCGACAGGACTCCGACTACACGGTCGAGCTGGAGGTCGGTGGGCAGACCTACCGGTACACAGGCCGCTCGCGCGGCACCTCCGCGATGTCGAACAAGACGGTCTTCGAGTTCGACTACCGCGCCGGAGCGGTCACACGCTGGCTCGCGAAGCCGGCGTCTCCTGCCGCGCCGTCCGCGGCCGCGCCCGGTCTCAACGCGTGGGGTCTCGAGTCGGACACGTGGGCGACCGTCAAGTCGGTCGTTCCGTCCCCCAACCTCTGGAAGAAGCGGACGACGCAGCACGGCAAACACACCTTCTTCCTGCTGGACGGGTGCGCTCCGACGGACTCGACCAAGGGTCTCGGCTTCATCACCGAGACCTTGCGGGGAGACCTGCGTGAGGTGCGCCGTACCCTCGAGTCCTTCACCAAGGACGCGGAGGTCTACGGAGTCGAGACCGCGGACGCGTGCGGTCTGGGCATGGTCGAGGACCAGCCCTGGAATCTCACGGTCAGGGCCACCTCGGGCACCCGCGTCAACCTGTACAAGATCGATCGCTTCGACTGAGCAGGCGAGAGACGAGAGACGATAACCAACGGAGAAGTCATGAAGATGAACATGGATGAGATCGAAGTCAACGGCGTCACCTACGTCCCCAAGGGCTCGCGGGCGCCCGCCCCCACCGGCTCGCGATACGTCATCGTCCTCGACCGAGGATGGGTGTTCGCCGGCGACATCGTCGAGGAGGAGAGCGGACGGGTCAAGGTGGTCAACGTGATCCACGTTCGGCGTTGGTCGTCCGTGGGGTTCGACGGAATGGTCGCCGATCCCGGCAGCGGCCACGTCACCCTGAAGAAGGTGACCACGCCGCTGTCGTATCCGGAGGGTGCGGAGCTGTTCCGTATCAGCGTGTCCGATGGGTGGGGGGTGCTGTGAAGCCGGTCGGCTACGGCAACGGCAACGGCAACGGCAACGGCAACGGCAACGGCTACGGCTACGGCTACGGCGACGGCGACGGCGACGGCGACGGCAACGGCAACGGCAACGGCAACGGCTACGGCTACGGCTACGGCGACGGCGACGGCGACGGCGACGGCAACGGCAACGGCAACGGCTACGGCTACGGCGACGGCTACGGCTACGGCAACGGTGACGGCGACGGCTACGGCTACGGCGAAGGCACGGTCTCGAACCGGCGGCGCCGTGCGTGAGGGGTGAGGTCGTGCGGGAGGGGCTCGCCCCTCCGCTACGGTAACCAGTCCGTGGGGCCCTATTGGGTCGGCGCTCACACCAATGGAGGACAGCGTGTCCCACATCTACATCGCAGACCTGGCGGAGTACAACGCCGGAAGACTCGTCGGTCGCTGGATCGAGATGACCGAAGACCACGAGGACAACCTCGAGCGCATCAACGACGCGCTCGCCGAGATGGAAGAGGCGACCGGCAGCGAGGAGTTCGTCGTCCACGACTACAACGACGAGGCCCACAACATGGGAGAGACCTCGGACTGGGAGCGCCTTGCCGCATGGCAGGCTCTCGCTCTGAGTGAGGAGGCGTTCGTCCCCGCGCTCGAGGCCTTCGGCGACCACTACCTCTCCGACAACTACGACGAGGCGATGGAGTTCATCAACGACCGCTACCGCGGCAACTGGCGCAGCGCCGCCGAGTACGTCGAGGAGTTCGTCGGCGACGTGTACGGCGACGTGCCGTCGTGGCTCACAGGCTACATCGACTTCGACAAGATGGCCGACGACTTCAACGGCACCGACATCACGGTCGTTGACGGCGGCATCGGTGTCTTCATCTTCGCCAACGCCTGAGGAGGAACCATGACCACCATGCACGAAGAGACCTACAAGGGCTACACGATCCAGGTCGTGGCCGACGAGCACTACGAGGCTGACCACCTCTACGAGAACGACGCGGTGTTCGCGTTGACCACCAACAGCGGGTACTTCCACCTGTACGGCCCCGACTACAAGGACCTCGCCGACGCGGCCGCAGGAGACATCAACGTCGTCACGGAGTACGAGGCGTTCGACCTGCACGCCTACGTCCACAGCGGTGTGCAGTTCTCCCTCACCGAGTTCTCGTGTCAGTGGGACAGCGGGCCGTGTGGCTACGTCTACGTCAAGCGAGGGCTCGACTTCGGTGGGACGAACGAGGAGATCGCGGAGGGCTTCGTCCGGACCCTCAACGCGGTCTTCTCCGGTGATGTGTACGGCTTCATCGTCCTCGACCCTGAGGGTGAGGAGGTCGAGTCGTGCTTCGGGTTCGTCAACGACAGCGACGAGGTCGACGTGTGGGGCGACGCGCTCACCGCGGCGCGCGCAGTCGTGGACTACCGCACCAAGCTGGACCGGGAGAGCCGCGAAGCTGCGGCCGCGAAGCTCGCCGCAGCCATCGCTGACGTGGGCGAGGAAGTGTGGGAGGACACGCTCAGTGAACTCGTCATCGACGAGAAGCTCGAAGATGCCTGTCGTATCAACAACAGCGGGGAGTCGCTCGACTACCTCGTCAACAACGGATGGACGTTGGAGTCCATCAAGGAGCACTGCGCATGACGTCCAAGCGAGGCAAGCCACTCACCGGCGTCACGGTGGTCGGCACGCTCGACACGCTGTGGGCGACCGCCCAAGTCTTCGAACACGACGACGAGGGGGCGGAGGGTGACGCGCCCATCCCCAACCACACCTGCACCGGAGACACTGATGTCGGCTGGGACACGCAGCGCACCGTGGTGTTCGAGCACAACGCGGTGTGCGTCGTGACCTACGACGGTGGTCGTCAGTGGGCGAGCTACACCCACGCGGTGCTCGTCGACGGTGAGTGGTACGAGGTCAATGTCGGAGACATCGAGGTCCATGTCGAGTGGGCGGGGGAGGAGTGACTATGAAGAACCACAACGTGCTCGAGGGCATCGAGTGCCCGAAGTGCGGGAGCCAGGGCCCCTTCCGGGGTGGCATCAGTGCCAGTGGCACGGCCTACATCAGCGACGACGGGTGGGAGGACATGCGTACGGAGGAGTCCGAGTTCGACGGGCCGTTCCAGTGCCTGGATTGCTCCCACTGCTTCGACCCCTACCCGGACGAGAGCGAGCCAGAGGTCAAGACCTTCGAGATCCAGGACCTCGACATGTTCGAGCGCTGCGGAGTCTTCGACTCCGAGATCCAGCAGGTGCTCGACGCCGACAACCTGGTCGAGCTGCTCGACGGTGGCGGGGGCTACGTCGCCAGCAAGAACCCGCAGACGGGCGAGGTGTGGCTGGCCTGCTGGTTCAAAATCAGCGGAGGTGAGGAATGATCAACCAAGACCGGCTCGCCCGTGCGGCGCCCACCCTGATGGCGTTCGGTATCATGCCGGACGACTCGCCGCGCCGCATCATCGCGGCGCTCCAGTCCACGCCCAGCGGCGGGAGGCGAGACCT
>JARGNS010000012.1:9376-20457 GCA_029213105.1 Planctomycetota bacterium | reverse complement strand
CGTCTCGGAGGCGGCGCCCGTGGGCGGCGTCGCGGCCTTCGGCTTGGCGGGTGCTGCCGCCGCGGGCTTCGCCGGCGTCGGCTTCGCGGGCTTGGCCGGCTTGCGCGCGGCCGTCGGCTTGCGCGGCGCCTCGGGGATCGCCTCGGGCTGCGGCTCGGGTGCGCCGGCGGCGGTGGCGAGGTAGGTGATCTTCGCCTCGCCGACCTCGATGAGGTCGCCGTCATTGAGCGAGATCTGCTTCACGGCCACGCCGTTCACCAGCGTCTCGTAGCCACTGCCGAGATCCTTGAGCTTGGTGCGGCCGCCGCCCAGGGGCTCCAGCACGCAATGCTCGCCTCCCACGCCGCCGCCCTGGATGCAGAGGTCGGCGTCGGCGCTCTTGCCGATGCGCACGGGCGCTTCCGGCAGGGGGGCGTCGAAGGACTGGCCTTGGATGAGGATGCGAATGGCGGGCATGGAAGCGGTACGCGTTCCTGGGGCTGAGGGCGGGGGGGCCCGAGTCTACTCGCGAGCCGCCGGTGGGTCAGTGCTGGAGCAGGTAGGGCAGCAGCTCGTGGGGTTGATCGACCTGGAAGCCCGCGTCGCGCGCCGCGGCTTCGGTGAAGCGGGCGCGGCGATGGGCGCGTACACCGGCGCCGGCGATGGCGAACGGGGCGGGCTGCCGCAGGCAACAGCCCGTCTCGGTGGCGATGCCCGGCCCGCCCACGACCACCAGCCGGGACTCCAGCCCCCCTGCCAGGGCCCGGACGATCGGCCCGAGGACGTAGCCATCGAGCTTCTCGATGGTTGCGACCTTGGCCACGAAGTCGCGCGCATGCGCCGCGGCGGCGAGCGCGTCCACGTGCAGGTAGACGAGGTCGTGGGTCTCGAGCGCCTGGAGGGCCGCGGCGGCCTTGGCGCGCAGGTTCGTGCCCGGCCGGCCGGTGGCGCCTTCCGGCGTGACGGTCTCGATGCCCTGCAGGCGTGCGGCGCCCAGGAAGCAGGGATCCACGCCGACCACGAGCGCGTCCTGGCCCGTGCGGGTCGTGAACTCCGGCAGCGGGACGCTGGCGCCGGGCCCCCACGGCCACGCCAGGGTGGCCGGATTCTCGCCGAGCTCGCAGCGCAGCTCGTTGACCTCGTGCCGGGCGAAGGCCTCGCGGCTCGCCTCCATCACCTCGAGGAGCTTCCTGGCCCCCGTGCCCTTGGGTTGCACGCGCTTGAGCTTCTCGCCGACCGCGTCGAAGGGAGCGGTCGTCTTGACGCGCAGCTCGCGCGCGCCCTTCCACACGACGAGGTTGCGCGCCCCATGGCCGGCGTGGAAGGAGAGGTCTTCCGCGCTGAAGGCCTCGCCCAGGCTCTCGAGCAGCAGCGCGGCCTCGTCCCGGGAGAGCCCACCGGCCGTCGCGTCGTAGATCTGCTTGTCGTCGGCGGCGACGAGGGCGAGACGCAGCACCTGATCGCGCGGCTCGACCGGGACGCCGAGGGCGGCGGCCTCGAGGGTGGCGCCTGCTTCGCCGTAGCTGACGGGGTCGAGGCCGAAGAGGGCGAGCGCGAACGCGCCGTCTTCCGGATCGCGGCCGGAGGGCGCGGTCACGATGCGGCCGATCCGCCCCTCGCGTGCGATGCGATCGAGCACCGGTGTGGCGGCCGCCTCCAGCGGCGTGCGACCACCGAGTTCATCGAGGGCCCGGTCCGCCGCGCCAGCAGCGATCACCACGAGCGTCTTCATCGCGGGCCCCCGGGCTCGGAGCTAGTCCCCGGCCGCCTCGTCGCCGGAGTCGTCCGCGGGCTTGTCCCCCTCCAGGGGCTCGCCCGGAAGGACGATCCAGGGGAACGACTTCTCGGGCAGCGCGTGACGCTCGAGCTTCACGTCGAAGCTGAAGATGAAGAGCTCCATCACGGCGCCGGTGCGGGCCTCGTGGATGTGCCCGCTGTAGGCAAGCAACTCGCGCGGCGCGAGGACGCCGTGAAGATGCACGAAGGCCCGGCCGTCGTCGGCAGCCACGGAGATGGTGCCGGTCAGGTTGCCGACCTCCATGGGCTCGTCGAACTTGCGCTTCTGGTACTCGCCGCTCTCGGGGTCGAGCCAGCCCAGGACGGCGGAGCTGGTCGAGCCGATCCCGGTGATGTAGCCGGACGTGACCTTCTCTTCGCTCGCGAACTGCCGGAGCGACGCGATGACCTCGTCGCCCGGATCCAAGCGCATGACGTAGCGCCCGTCTCCGAGGGGGTGATACCGCATGTCGTCTCCCAAGCCACCCTCCGGGGGGCGCGCGCGCAGCCTACGGGCGGGCCCCCAAGGGTTCAAACCCCGCTGGCCAAGGGCGCTTTTTTCGCACGCGCGAGCCGTCCCGGGCATGATCCGGACCGGATGCACTTCCACTTCGTCATCAACCCGGCGGCCGGGCGCGGCCATGCGGCACCCCTCGGAGAGGCCGTCGTGGCGGCCCTGCAGGCCGCCGGCGCCGAGGCCACGAGCTACGTGACGCAGGCTGCCGGCGATGGTGCGGCGCATGTGCGTGACCTCGCCCCGGACGCCTGCGACCGCCTGATCGTGATCGGCGGCGATGGCACGTTGAGGGAAGTCGTCAACGCCCGGGCCGAGACCCCGCCGTGGCCGGTGGGCATCGTGCCGATGGGCACGGCCAACGTGGTCGGGCGCGAACTGCGCATGCCGCTCGACCGGCAGGCGCCCACGATCGCCGCGAGCCTGCTCGCCGGCGAGCCCTGGTCGGTCGATGTGATGCGCCTGACCCGCTCGGATGGCACGGTCGAGCATGCCATCGCCAACACGGGCATCGGCCTGGACGCCGACGTGGTCCACGCCGTATCCCGCGTGCGCGCCGGCGGCCCCGGTGGCTACCTGCGCTGGGTCGGCCCGATCATCGAGACCCTGTCCACGTTCCGGTTCCCGGTGCTGCGCGTGACGGTCGACGACCACGTGACGTATGCGGCTGGCGCCTGCATCGTGCAGAACGCCCGCAACTACGGCGGCGTCTTCGCGCTCTCCCCCACCGCGGCGCTCGACTCCGGATCGATGGACGTGATGCTGATCCGCTCGCGCACGCACCGCTCGTTGTTCGGCATCCTCTTCAGCGCCTTGCTTCGGCGCGTCCGCAAGAACCACGACGTGCGCATCGTGGCGGCGCAGCAGGTGCGCTTCGCGTCCTCGTCCACGGCGCTGGTGCAAGCCGACGGCGATCCCGCCGGCACGACCGACCTGCGGGTCGAGCTCATCCCCGGCGGCCTGACGTTGCTGCGCGCACCGGCGTAGGCGCGGGCCGCGGGCGGACACACGCCGGCGCAGCGCCGGCTGGACCGCCCCTACAAGGAAGCCACGGGACCTCGAAACACGCCCACGGGGCGATGGCTTCGTAGGGGCGCTGCAGGGAAGTGCGCCGCACCGACCGTGTGTGCGCCCGCGACCACCTTGCGTACGCTCCCACCAAGTGCGCGCGCGAGCTACGGAAGCTGCGCGGCGTCGCGGATGCGGCGGATGCTGTCGAGCAGCGGCGCCACGGTGTCGATCTGCAGCATGTTCGCCGCATCGCTCTTGCCCTGGTCGGGGTTCTCGTGGACCTCGAGGAAGAAGCCATCCACGCCGACGGCCGCCGCGGCGCGGACGAGCCCCGGCACCTCCGTGCGGTCGCCGCCGGTCTTGTTGCCCAGTCCCCCGGGACGCTGCACGCTGTGTGTGCCGTCGAAGATCACCGGATGGCCGAAGTCACGCATGATCGGGAACGAGCGGAAGTCCACGACCAGGTTGCCGTAGCCGAAGGTCGTGCCGCGCTCGGTCAACATCAGGCTCTTGCAACCGGCGGACTCGAGCTTGCCCACCACCGAGGCCATGTCGTGCGGGGTGAGGAACTGCCCCTTCTTCACGTTGACGGCCTTGCCGGTGTTCGCCGCGGCGATCAACAGGTCTGTCTGACGGCAGAGGAACGCCGGCACCTGCAGCACGTCGACGACCTCCCCCACCGCGGCGGCCTGCGCCTCGGTGTGGAAGTCCGTCAGCACGGCGCAGCCCAGGTCGCGCTTCACCTCGGCGAGGATGGCGAGGCCGTCGTCCAGGCCGGGGCCGCGGAACGAGTCGATGCTCGTGCGATTGGCCTTGTCGAAGGAGGACTTGAAGGCGAAGTGGAAGCCCGCCTCGCGTGCGATCTCCCGCAGGCGCTCCGCGTGCCGCAGCGCCATGTCGCGGCCCTCGATCACGCAGGGGCCGGCGATGAGGAACGGCGCCGTGCCATCGCCCACGACGAAGTCCGCAACGGGGGCGGGCTGGAAAGCGGTGTCGCTCACGTCGACGCTCCTTCGCTCGTCCCCAGCGACCGGTACGTCGCATCGGGGCGTTCCTTGCGCATCATGTCCGCGTGGGTCTCACGCTCCCGCACGACGGCGAACCGGTCCCCGTCCACGAGCACCTCGGGCGGCCGCGGACGGTCGTTGTAGTTGCTGCCCATCACGGCGGCGTACGCCCCCACGCTCATCACGGCGATCAGGTCTCCGCGCGTCACGACCGGCAGCGGCCGGTCCACGGCGAAGAAGTCCCCGGACTCGCACACCGGCCCCACGACGTCGACGAGATCGCCGTCGCCCTCCTCGCCCAGCGGCGGCGGCGGCTCGCCAGTCACGGGCCAGATGCGATGGTAGCCCTCGTACAGACTCGGGCGGATCAGGTCGTTCATGCCGGCATCGACGATCACGAAGCGGCGCTTGCCCGACGTCTTGTTGTAGAGCACGCGCGTGAGCATCACGCCGGCGTTGCCGACGATGAGCCGCCCGGGCTCCATCACGAGTTGCAGACCGCAATCCTTCACGACGGGTTCGATGACGTCGGCGTAGTCCTTCAGCGAAGGCGCGTTCTCGTCCTTGTAGAAGATCCCGTAGCCGCCGCCCATGTCGAGGTACGCGAGGTCGGGCGCGTCGGGCTTCAGGCGCAGCGCGAGGTCGCGCGTGCGCTCGACGGCTTCGGCAAACGGCTTGACGTCGGTGATCTGGCTGCCGATGTGGCACTGGATGCCGCGCAGCACGAGACGCGGGTGCGCGACGGCCCGGCGCGCGAGGGCCTCGCCGCGCTCGAGGTCGACGCCAAACTTGTTCTCTTTCTTGCCGGTCGTGATGTAGCGGTGCGTCTTGGGATCGACGTCCGGGTTCACGCGGATGGCCACGCCGGCGTCCAACTCGAGGCGCGTCGCGACCGCGCCGAGCACGTCGAGTTCTTCTTCGCTCTCGACGTTGAACATCAGTACGCCGGCGCGAATCGCCGCGTCCATCTCCTCCTCGGTCTTGCCGACGCCGGAGAACACGACCTTCGCGGGATCCCCGCCCGCGAGCAGCACGCGGGCCAGCTCACCGCCGGAGACGATGTCGAAGCCGCAGCCCTCCTTGGCGAGCAGCTCCAACACGGCCAGGTTGCTATTGGCCTTGGCCGCGTAGCAGATGAGCGGATCGAGGGAGGCGAACGCCTCGTGCAGGCGCGAGGCGTGATCGCGAATCGTCGACGCGCTGTAGACGAACGCGGGGGTCCCCACCTCGGCGGCCAGGGCGTCAAGAGGCACGTGCTCGCAGTGCAGCCGGCCGTCGCGATGATCGAAGTGGTCCACGGTCGTCTTCCCAGGGGCCCGCAGGATACGGGCGAAGCCGGCGGGCGACCCCATCCCAGTCGCCTCCTCCGGACTTGAGGGGGCTGGAGCGCCACGGAGGGCCCCCATCCCGGTGGCAGGGACGCTTGTGGGACGCGCCCCCGCAGGGCGCGGGCCGATCCGAAGACGCGGGAACGCTTCAGCGCGGCCGCACGAGGCGCGTGGGCGCCCGGGTCACCGCGGGGTTGGCAGACCCCGAGGACGACAAGTCCTCGAGGTGCCGAGTCCAACTCGACGTGGCGTACACGGCGAGTACTAGTGGACTGCGCTCGCCGGACGACGGATGGCGCTGAAGGTCGGCGCGGGCGCCTTCTTCTCTTCCTCGGCGCGCTCCTCGTTCATCTTGTCGAGGTGCGCCTTGAGCTTCTTCAGCGTCTTGGTGTGGATCTGGCACACACGGCTCTCGGAGATGCGCATGACGCGCCCGATCTCCTTCATCGTGATGCCTTCGTGGTAGTAGAGCGCGATGACCGTCCGCTCGTTCTCGGCGAGCGTCGTCATCAGCGAGCGGGCGAGGTCCTTGGCGACCATCTTGTCGAACGGCTGGGCGCTGCCGCGATCCATGAGGGCGTCGAGCTTGCGCAGCGTGTTGGGATCGTCCTCGTCGCCATCCTGCTGGTTCAGGGTGTAGACGCTCGTGAGGTTCGACTCACGGCGCATCTTCTCGACCTCGGCCGGCGTCATCTGCAGGGCGCTGGTGAGCTCGTGGTTGCTGGGCTCGCGGCCGAGGCGCTTCTGGAGGCGGGCGAAGGTCTCGTTGTAGGTGCTGGCCCGGTTGCGGACGAGGCGCGGGACCCAGTCCTGGGCGCGGAGCTCGTCGAGGATCGCGCCGCGGATGCGGGTGGCGCAGTACGAGGCGAACGGCGTGCCCCGGGCGAGGTCGTAGTTCTCGATGGCGCGCATCAGGCCGAAGACCCCCGCGCTGCGCAGGTCCTGGACATCGATCGAGCGCGGCAGGCGGGCGGCGATGCGGTTGCCGATGACCTTCACCAGATAGTGGTAGGCCTCTACCAGCTGGTTGCGCAGGTCATCGCGGCGCTGGCCGGCGTCGGCCCCCTTGAACTCGGTCCAGACCCCACCCATGTCGGGTTCGGGCTTCCGCTTGCGGCGGGGCGCACCCCGGCTACGAGGGCCGACAGACTTCGGCGCAGCAACGATCGGACACATGAACAGGCCTCCGCTCCCCCGCTTTCACACCCAAAAGCGAGGTCCGGGACCGATCCTGCACGCGGTTTGAGAGGTCGCCTAGCCGAAAGTTGTTGTCAGTTAGAGACTTATGACGGCTGGCCCGCGCGCCCCCGAACCGCAAGACCTTGGATGCGAGGGCGCGGAAGCGTGAACCGGACCACAACATCTTGTGGGGCTAACAAAGCAACTACACTACGCAAAAAACCGCCGTCGGCGCGTTCGACGTCCCGGCGGAGGGCGGGACGGCGCGCGGCGAGGCGGTCTGGCCGGTCGAAACCGGGTGGCTGGCGTGAATCCTCGCCTCCGGGGGTGTCCGGTGGGTCGAGGGCCGCAATGTAGGCCCAGGCACCGACAGTGCCGGGCCCCCATGGCCGGGGCGCCGTCAGAGGCCATCCCGAAGCCCCTCGGGGCAACCGAACGGGCCCCGCAGGCGCCTTGCCGGTACAAATCGGCTCGCCGAGCCCCCAAGGAGAGCCCCCATGTCGGACATCATGGAACGTGTCGTCGCGCTCACGAAGCGCCGCGGCTTCATCTACCCCGGGTCCGAGATCTACGGCGGCCTGCAGGCGACCTACGACTACGGCCCCATGGGCGTCGAGCTCAAGCGGCTCATCAAGGACGACTGGTGGCGCGACATGGTGCGCGACCGCGAGAACGTCGTGGGCCTCGACGCGTCGATCCTCATGGCCGCCAAGGTCTGGGAGGTCTCGGGCCACGTCGGCGGCTTCAACGATCCGATGATCGACTGCAAGACCTGCCAGGGTCGCTTCCGCGCGGACAAGCTCGAGCAGTCGAAGTGCCTCAAGAAGAAGAAGCTCTCGCCGCTCGAGTGTGGTGGGGACTTCACCGAGCCGCGTCAGTTCAACTTGATGTTCTCGACGAAGGCCGGCCCCGTGGACGACGACGCGGCCACGGTGTACCTGCGCCCCGAGACGGCCCAGGGCATCTTCGTGAACTTCAAGAACGTCATGGACACGGCGCGCGTGAAGATCCCCTTCGGCATCGCGCAGGTGGGCAAGGCGTTCCGCAACGAGATCGTGACGGGCGGGCAGATCTTCCGCATGCGCGAGTTCGAGCAGATGGAGATGGAGTTCTTCTGCGCGCCTGGAAGCGACGAGGAGTGGCACGAGTACTGGAAGGCCGAGCGCCTGCGCTGGTGGCGCGACCTCGGCGTGCGCGCCGAGAACATCCGCATGCGCGAGCACACGCCCGACGAGCTCGCCCACTACGCGCGTGGCTGCGGCGACATCGAATACAAGTACCCCTGGGGCTGGGACGAAGTCGAGGGTGTGGCCAACCGCACCGACTACGACCTCGGCAAGCACCAGGAGGGCAGCGGCAAGGGCCTGGCCTACCGCGACGACGAGAAGAAGGAGTGGGTCGTCCCCTACGTGATCGAGCCCTCCGCCGGTGTGGACCGCTGCTTCCTCACGATCCTCTGCGATGCGTACGAGGAGCACGAGAAGCCCAACGGCGAGACGCGCACCGTGCTGCATCTCCACCCGCGTCTCGCGCCGGTGCAGGTGGGCGTGTTCCCGCTCGTGAAGAAGGACGGCATGCCGGAGAAGGCCGAAGCGCTCTACGCGGAGCTCAAGAAGCGCTTCCGCTGCCTCTACGACAAGGCCGGCTCGATCGGCAAGCGCTACGCGCGCCTGGACGAGATCGGCACGCCGTACTGCTGCACGATCGACGGCGACACGGCGACCGACGGTGCCGTCACCGTGCGCCATCGCGACTCGCTCGACCAGGAACGCGTCGCGCTGGACCAGGTCGCGAACTACATCGCCGACAAGATGGCCACCTGGACACGATGAGTCGCGTCGCGCTGCTCGCTGCCTGCCTGCTGGCCGCGCTGCCCTGCGCGGCCTGCCAGGGTGGCGGAGCCACCCGGACGCCGGGCATGGCTGCCGCCTCCGCCCCGGCGCCGATGCGCTTCCGCCGTCTGCGCAGCATGCTCGACGACGCCCAGGGCGACGCGGCCCGTGGCGACGCCGCGCGGCTGCGGGGACGCGGCCCCTCGCTCTCGAGCGAGGGGCTCGCCCTCATCAAGGCGACGATGCCCCACGACGTGGCGCGCACGGACGTCCCGCGCTACCTCGAGGGGCGCGCGCGCTTCGGCGACGCGCTGAAGCGATGGGTCACGGCCGTCGAGTCGGGCAGCGACGCACAGCTGTTCCAGGCCCTGCGCGGCTTGGACGATGCCACCCGTGGCTGGGTGGACGCGTACCTCGGCCGCGAGCCCGAGACGTCGATCTAGCCGCCGACTTCATGCCACGGCCGATGTCCTTCGGCGGATACGTCCGGAACGTGACGGCGTGCGCCTTTCAGCGTGCCGCCAGGGCCCGCAGCGCCAGTGCGGCGCGAGGGAATAGCTTGGCTTGGGCCATCTTGACGCGTCCCTCCGTCACTTGAGCCTCACATCCAGTCGCTCGATGCTGCCGCCGAACTTGAACGGACGGCGCTTCTCGTACTCGTGTGCGACCGGCGACCCGAGATCCACGCCGACGTCGAAGGACTCACTGGCCGTGAAGACCAGCGGCACGGTGCGCTTCACGGTCACGCGCCCGACCTCGGCGCCGTCGACCGAGAACACGACTGTCGCTGGCGCACCCGGCCTGGGGATGGTGGTGTCGACCACGATCGTGTGCTCGCCGGCAGGGAGCTTCTGCGGGCAGCGGAAGGTGGTCTGCTCGATGATCATCATGTTGTAGAGGTAGACGAGCTGCCCCTTGTCGAGATAGCAGGTCACGCCACCGGAGGCACCTCCGAGTGCGTAGAGCACACCCGAGGTCTCTTCCCCGACCGTCACCTTCATGGTGATGGTGTTGCTGACGGTACCGATGCCCGGCGCCGTGAACTCGGGCATGCGTACGGAGGACTGATCGAAGGTCCAGTTGCGGTACGGCGTGCGCGAGATGTCCTCGGGATGAAGCCGCAGCCAGATGCCGGCGCCGAGCGGAAAGACCTTGTTCTCCCGCGCCTGGGCCAGAAACAGCTTCTTCAACTCGGCGAGCTTCTCCGGCTCCTTGGCTGCGAGATCGTTCGCCTGCGAGAAGTCCGTCCGCAGGTCGTAGAGTTCCCAGACGTCGAGAGCCGAGTCCCAGGTCTTGAGGCCCGGGCTCTTGGTGAGCCACGGCGTCAAGGGGCCGAACGTGCACGCGTACCAGCCCTGGTGGTAGATCCCGCGACTACCGTTGTTGTCGAAGTACTGCGTCGGCTTCTGCTCCGGCGCGTCGGCCGCCTCGAAGGTGTAGGCGAAGCTCGTGCCGTCCATGGGATCCTGTGCGAAGCCATCAACCATCTTCGGATGCTCGATGCCCAGGACCTCATAGAGGGTGGGTGCGACGTCGTTGACGTGGTGGAACTGCGCGCGCGGGGTTTTGTCGGGCTTGATGCCGTTCGGCCACGACACGACCATCGGATTGCGTGTGCCGCCGAAGTGGGACGCGACCAGCTTCGTGTGCTTGAACGGCGTCGAGCCAGCCCAGGCCCAGCCCGCGTGATACATGTTGTCGACCTTCGCCGATCCGAGCGCGCCGAGGCCCCCGAGTCCCTTCAGCGCTTCGATCTGCTGCTGAATCGTGCTGGGAATCTGGTTCTGCGCCAGCAGCTCACTGATGGATCCTCCCTGCCCCTCGGCGCTCGAGCCGTTGTCGCCCCAGATGTAGAGGATCAGCGTGTTCTCGCGCAGGCCCATGCTCTCCAGCGCCCCCACGAGCTTCCCGACCTGTGCATCGGTGTGCTCGACGAAGCCCGCAAAGACCTCCATCAGCCGGGTCTGGAACGCGCGCTCGGCGGCGGGGATGCTGTCCCAGGCGGGCATCGTGTCCGCGCGAGCCGTCAGCTTCGTGTCCGCGGGAATCCAGCCAAGCTGCTTCTGCTTGGCGAAGGTCTTCGCGCGCAGCGCATCCCAGCCATCATCAAAGGCCCCCTTGTACTTGTCGGCCCAGGCCGGGAACACGTGGTGCGGTCCATGCGCGGCTCCCGGCGCCCAGTACATGCAGAACGGAGCGTCCGGAGTGAACGACCGGTGCCGCTTCAACCAGCGAATCGCCTTGTCGGCCATGTCCTCGGTCAGATGGTAGGACTCGTCGATCGGCGGCTCGATCTGGTTGGTGTTCTCGACGAGTCGCGGCTCGTACTGGGACGTCTCCCCTGCCAAGAAGCCGTAGAAGTGGTCGAAGCCGTACCCGGTAGGCCAGTACTCGAACGGCCCCATGGACGTGGTCTGCGTGGCCGGCGTATTGTGCCACTTGCCGAACGCAGACG